>JAUILJ010000056.1 GCA_030433055.1 Polyangia bacterium | reverse complement strand
CACTGGCCCCTCACGCAGTCGATAGTCGAAGGTCATTTTTTGCCCATCCACATTCTCACGCAGGTGAACCTGGCGCACCCGCTCCATCAGCTCCGGCGTCAACTCGCAGAGCCCCATGTCGTGAGTCGATACCGCTCCAACCGCTCCCCGGCGCAAGAGCTCTGCCAGGACCCAGCGAGCGCCCACCTGACGTTCCCGGCTGTTCGTACCGTGGAGCACTTCGTCCAGAAGAAAGAAGACGCAGCCCGACTTCACGTGTTCGGTCGCATCCAGCACCGATTTTAGCTTGCGCACCTCCGCGTAGAAGTGGCTCACGCCGCTCCCCAGGGAATCGCTGACCCGGATACTCGTGCGAAGCGTCAGCTCACCCAGCCGCATGGACGATGCACACACGGGGCCTCCGGCGCGCGCCATCAAGATCGCGAGCCCCATGGATCGCATCAGAGTGCTCTTGCCGGACATGTTCGAGCCAGTGACCAGCAACGCGGTGCCCCGATGCTGCAAGCTCACGTCGTTGTTGACGCGGCTACCTGGCTCGATCAGCGGATGCCCCAGCTGCGTGGTGACAAACACCCCGTCCTCGCTCAGCTCGGGCCACGCGCAGTGAGGCTCGTCGGCCGCATAGCCCGCCAGAGACGATAGCGCCTCGAGCTCGCCCAGCGCCTCGAACCAGCCGCGCACGGCCTTGCCAGCCCGAGCTTGCCAGCGCTCCAAGCGCAGTACGCAGTGCAAATCCCAAAGCAGCGCCACGTTGAGCACTGGATGCAGCAGGCCGTTGTGCCTCAGGTCAAACCAACCGACACCGCGCTGGAACTCCGCCATGGCGACAGAGGGCCTTCGCTCACCCGACAGAATGCTCTCGCGCAAACGTGCCATGAGCCGCGCGTCGAGCGTCATTTCCTCGAGGATTCTCAGCATCGGGGCGTAGCGCAAGAACGCGCCTTCGGTGGCCGACACCGCGGTAAACACCCTCCCCGCTTCCCCCCCGCTGCGCAGGACCACCCCAAGCGAGAGCAAGAACCCCGGAAGCAGTGCGTAGGCCGGAAGTGGCCCCCAGGCCATCAGCGCCAGCACCACGAGATTCAGCGCTGGCAGCAGCCAGGCGGCCGCCTTCAGCGCGCCGTTCTTGCTCAGCTTCGGCTCGGACTCCGCCCAGCGCAACAGCGGTTCTGGATCGGGAGGTTGCGATGTCGCTTTCTTTCGGGAGCCGCCGGAGAGGTTCGCCCCAAGCGAGCGTTCTGGGACCAACGCGAGAGACAAGGCCTCGAGCTCCTGGCGGAACTCCTGCTGCTCCACCAGTTGCCGAACGGCTTCCTGACGCTCCCGCGCCACCTCCAGCGAGGGCATCTCCGCCAGGTATCGCTCAAGGCAATCTTGACCAAACCGGGTGTGTGCGACGTTGATGCGCTGGAACAGCGACGCGTCGCCGAACACGTCCAAGTCTTCAGCATAGGGGTGTGGAGGCTTCCCCTCCCGCAGCTCTGCTCCGTTCTCGAGGAATGCATGCCATTCCCCACGGCAACGTTTCGCGCCCCGCTCATTGACCAGCTGCCAGCGCGCAGCAGAATCCCGCGCCTCCAACACCCGGCTGTGAGCCACCACCAAGACGACGAACGCCACCAACGCGAGCGCGCTGACTGGGGCAGCCACCAGGGCGTAGCTCGAGAGGAGCGCAAAGCCGAGACCAAACGCGAACACGCTGAAGCTCAGCCCCCGAAGATTGGAAACCAGCCCCGAACGCGCATCCAAGCGCTCCGCTTCGAGCGCGAACTTGGCAGCCCGCTCGGAGTAGCTCATAGCGCGGGCCTCAGACTCCGGATGAATCGCCACGCCGAGAAGCTAGACGAAACCTCCCGAGAAGCCAGCACCACGCGCTAGGATGCGACGACACGCGTGATCGCCGACGCCACTCGCTCGAGAGGCACCACTTCGTCTACGACGCCGAGCTCCGCGGCTGCCTTCGGCATCCCGTACACCACACTGCTCGCTTGATCTTGAGCCAGCGTGCGTCCGCCAGCCGCCTTCAGAGAGGCTAGACCGAGGGCTCCGTCGCGCCCCATGCCAGTAAGCACCACGCCGACCGAGCGCGCCCCATAGGCCTCGCCAACGCTCTTCAGCGTCACATCCGCCGCAGGCCGGACACCATGTACGGGTGGTGCGGTCGTCAGCCGAACCATGCCGCCGCGCTCCACCTGAAGGTGAAAGCCTCCCGGAGCGACCAACGCCACACCCTCGCGCAGCTGCTCGCCTCCGGTCGCTTCGTGCACCGAAAACGGTGACAGCTGACTGAGTTGATCTGCGAGCGCCCGGGTGAAGCCTTCGGGCATGTGCTGCACGATCACCACGGCGGAGGCACGCAAATCCAGCCGCGGCACCACGCGCGTCAACGCCGCAGGCCCGCCGGTGGAGGACGCGATCGCGATCACCCGCAGCCCAGTGGGCATCGGCCGAGTCGCCTCGGGTCGCCTCGATCCGCCAGGCGGCAGACCGCGGGTGGACACCGGAGGCATCTCCAGAGATTCCGCACGGCTATCTCCGAAGGCACGAAGCGCCGTGAGATTCGCGCCACCGGCGGCGGCGAGCTTGCTCAGCAACAAGTCTTTGATCTCGCTCAGGTTCGTGCTGACCTCACCACCTGGCTTCGGGACGAAGTCCACGGCGCCAGCCCCAAGCGCGTCGAGTGTCTCCTCGGCGCCTTCTTTGGTGTGCGCGCTGAGCATCACGATGCCCACCGCGCGCTCGGCGAGGATCGCGCGCGTCGCCTGCGCTCCGTTCATCCGCGGCATGTTGAAGTCCATGCTGATCACGTCGGGGCTGAGCTCACGCGCGAGGCGGACGGCTTCCTCGCCGTCTCGAGCTTGCCCAACGACCTGAAAGCGTGGGTCCGAATCGATCAGTCTCGCCACCGCGCCGCGCATGAACGCCGAGTCGTCGACGACCAAGACGCGACGTGGGCTCACTTGGGGGCTCGTGCGAACGAGAGTTCGAGCGTCGCGCCCGTGATGGGCACCGAGGGGTGCCCCACGCGCCGACGATCGATGACCTCAGCCACACACTTGCCCGCCTTTTCGCTCATGCCTTTGCGCCGCTCCACTCCAACCCCTTCCGCGATCCCGCGCTCTCGTACGAGAAAGCGTACTCGAAGTTCCCCTGGATCGTGCGTGAGACCGCCGTGTTCCTGGACACAGGCTTCCATCTTCTTGCGGCCCTTGGCGAGGCTCTTGATAGCGTTTGGGAGGCTCCCCTCGTCCACCTTGAGCTCGCCGAATTTCAGCGACACCGGGCCCGCCTTTCCCTGAGGTTTCTCTTCGGGCTTCTCCGTGGGCTTTGCTTCTGGCTTCTGAGGCGGCTTCTCCCCTGACTGCTTCGGTTGCTCTTTGGCCTCCCTGGCCCGCTTCGCCGCTTCGAGCACTTCCGTCGCCTCGCGCTTCGAGAGGCAGCGCACGATCATGCCCTTGCCATCGGCCACCCGCCCCCAGGCGCACGCTGGATCGTAGGGATAGCGATTGGCCAGCGATGTATCTGCCAGCGCAACACCACCGCTCAACAGCGCGGTGACCAGCGAACTCACGAGCGCGATCTGGAATGTCTTCGAGCGATCACGCTGGGCTTCAGGCTGGACCGCACCTCGTCGACGCAACATATGGGAGATGAACTACACAAACTCCCAAACGTCCAGCCCACGTCACCCCCCATTTTCTGATCCGTCGTCAGAATCCTCACGAGCCAGGTTCGGGGGTGAGAAACGCTGGTCTCAAACGAAGCCCTTCAGGATGTAGCCGCTCACGGGTTCTGCGATGCCCTTCAGCTGAATCCCGGGCATCTCCTCGGTGATCACCAGCTCGCTCACCCGCGCGTAGGTATCCTGGCTGAGCAGCACGCCGCCAAGCGGCGCCTTCGACTCGTGGCGCTGGGCGCGATTCACCGCGTCCCCGATGCACGTGTAGTCCCTGCGCACGAAGCGCGAACCGATATCACCCCGCACGATGGGTCCGGAGTTCAGCCCGATGCGCATCACCAGCGGCGGATCGCGCTCTGCGTTGAACGCGGTGAGGGCCTGCTGCATGCCCCACGCGGCGCGCGTAGCACGCACGGGATGAGGGTCGTCGAAGTCGGGGCGATCCTCGAAGACCGCCATGATCGCGTCCCCGATGAACTTGTCTATGTCGCCCCCTTGCTGCTTGATCACGATGCACAGCGCGTCGAATGCCTCGTTGAGGATCGCCACCACCTCTCCCGGGGTCATGCGCGAACTCATCGAAGTAAAGCCGCTGATGTCGCTGAACAACAGCGTCGCGTCGACTTCCTTCGCCCGGATGGCGTACGGCTCCCCGCTCACTGACAGCTGCTCCGCCGCCTGCACTGCACCTTCGCTGATGTACAGACGTGAAGCTTCTTTGTAGCGGGCGAGCCGCGCCTCAGCCAACACCCGCTCCACGATCGCGATGCACTTGTCGGTCGTAAACGGCTTGACCAGGTAGCTGGTCAAGCCCGCGGCTCGCATCTGCGCTTGGTCCCGCTTGGACTCCCGCGCCGTGAGCATCACGAGCGGGACGTCTCGCGTCTCCAGGGTGTGCCGCAGCGCGTGCACCAGCTCGAAGCCCGTCATGCGAGGCATGTCGTAGTCGGTCAAGACCAGGTCAGGCACATTCGCCTTGGCCTTCTCCAGACCATCCGAACCGTCGACCGCTGTTTCCACACGAAAACCCTGACGGCGCAGACAGTCGGCGACCAGGTGCCGAATCGCAGCCGAATCGTCGACCACCAGCACGTGTTCCCGCGCGCTGATCATGCGTGTCGCGAGCAGCGAGTGCAGTCGGGTGACGAGCTCCTCAGGAACCACGGGCTTGACCAAGTAGTCGTCGGCCCCCGCGTCGAAGCCGCGCTCGAGATCGGCGGCTTCCCCCAGAGACGAGCAGATCACCACCGGGACCTCCCGGAAGCGTTCGTCTTGCTTGACCTTGCGGCACAGATCGTAGCCGCCCAGCTTGGGCATCTCCACGTCGGTGAGCAGCAGGTCGGGTGGGTCCTGCTCCAGCATCTCGAAGGCTTGCTCGCCGTCGAACGCCTCCCGCACTTCGTACCCTGCGCCGGTCAAGATGGGCGCCGTGTGCTTGTGGATCAGCTCGCTGTCGTCCGCCAGCAACACGCACAGCTTACCCCGAACGCTGCGTTCGATCGCGGCCTTGAGCTCCTGCGCCTGGAAGGGCAGCTGCAGCCCACGCGAGAACCCCTGATCTCGTGCGGAATCACAATATTCGAGTTCCAGGCCGAGATAGATCGCGTGGGGGATTTCGATCCCAGCTTTGCGAGCGCGTTGGAGCACCTCGTGCGCGGGCTCACCGTCCACGTGAGGAGCGAAGAGCACCACGTCGGGGCTCTCGCCCGTTTGCTCGAACAGCGCGTCGAGGTGCGGAGCCACGAACAGCTCATGTCCTGCTGGACGCACGACTTGACCGACGAACTCGCCGAGTAAGCCTGGCGGTGTCACGAGCCCTACGCGCATGGCAGCAGATGTTAGAGGGCTGTGGGCAATTGTTCCAAGCGTCAGGGAACCAGCGCCTCGAGGACCTTCACTGCCGCGGTAAATAGCTCGAAGTAGGCACCATTGGGCTCAACCTCCTCCGGTGTGGCGTTGACCATGTGCAGCCCGTCGGCACCAAGCGCTGTGATGCGCACCCGATCTGGAGCCACTTCCTCCCGCTTTCGCTCCTCAGCCGGAAGCTTCAGCAGCGGGAATGCGTGCTTGAGCAGGTCCTGCACTTCTTGGCTCGGAGGAGACTCCTGCTTGGCGGTCAGCGAACCGGCATGATTCAGGTAGCGCTGCCCACCGTCGCAATACACCGCCAGCACATCGGACCCAGGTCCGATCGGAACCTCGACGACCAGACCAAGCAGCTCAGAGAGCGCAAACCCATCAGGTTTCACGCCGCTCTGGCGCAGGGCGCGCCATGCCCACATGCGGACCCGCGCTTCCTGAGCGGGGTCCTCCGCGAGCGCGCGCAGCGTGCGTTCGGAGGACTTGCCCTGGCGCTGGCGCGCCACGATCTCCAGAAACGACGACCACGGCGGCTGCGTTCCAGCTCCGAGATGGCTCGCGCCAACGTAGTCCCCTTCCCACAGCCGAGCCCGCGCGGCGTAGAGGGGGCTATCGTCAGGCAGTTCGACTCCGAGCAAGATTTCCTCGAGATCTTGATCGGCGAAGAGGAGGTCGTAAGGCGTGCTCATCGTGACACCAAGCTGGGCCGGGAGCGCAGCGGCCGGGAGCGCAGCGGCCGGGAGCGCAGCGGCCGGGAGCGCAGCGGCCGGCGGGATCGACCAGGAACCGGGTTACGGAGCCTCATTTCAGTTCCCCGCGGATAGTAGACGGAAGAAAGTAGCGTGCCACCGGCGGGGCATCCGCTTTGGCGGGAGGTAGATACCACTTCAGGTACTCGGTGTTCGGCGCGATCTCCCACCAGCCGCTGTCGGGCGCTCCTGGTGGCGCTTCCTCGGCAAAGTAACCCGAGGGAAAGTACGGACTGGTGGTGAGGGCATACAGCCGCTTGGGAGGCGCTGGGCTCGGGCCGGCAAGAACCGGCTGGAGGTAGTCGATGCACTGCATCAGTCTCAGCACCGCGTCCCAGTCTCGCGTCCGCTGTCCATAGACGCTCTGTTCCAAGAACTCCCGAGCGACGCCGCGACGCGCACGGATCTGCTCTCCCCCCTGCCCCTTCTGAGCAGCGATACCCTTGAACTTGGAAACGAACTTCACGCCTCTGCTCCCCACTCCAAGTCGACGCGCCACGGGCGCCCCTGACCGATCCATAGGTTCTCGGTGCGTAGCTCCCGCAGCCGACCCACGACCTTGCTCAGCGTGCCCCTCGGGATGGGTTCGCCCCCGGGGTAGGTCCAGCACAGCTCGCTCGGCAAGTTCAGCTTGATCAGATGAACGTGTTCTGAATCCCTGGGGAACTGAAGAGAGAGAAGGTGCCCAAGCTGCATGTAGTCGACGCGCCCCGAGTCGTGAACGTTGATCATGCAGCCATTGGGCCCACGATTCCAGCGCACCGGGATTGCGAGCTGAAACTCCTGCAAGTTCTCCAGCACCGCTTTCACGCCGGCTTTGCGCCCGATGCGCCACAATCCCTCGTACACCCGCTCACGCTCGTCTGGCATGATCGCGACTCCAGAGGGTTCGTCCCACTCTCGGCAAAACACGATCATCGACACGTGGGTCTCTCTCGGATCCCATGTCGCGCGTTTGACCCGATCCCCCTCCCGATACTCGAACGTGCACTCGGTTACGTTGCGGGAGCTCCAGACCGCTCGTCCAGGGCCCACGCGCATCTCCACTGGGCTGAAGCTCATGTGCGTCGATAGCCCGAAGCGCTGTTCAGACGGAAGCCGGGCCACGTCGTCGGACTGCCATCTCGGGCCGTCGCGGGCATGTTGGGTACGGGCCCGCCACGCCAGCAGCCGTCGGAGCCGCGATCCCAGGTGGCGACGACAGGCGATTCGCCGGTGGCCGGATCGATCGCATTGGGATCGCGGAAACGAATCGTGTCGAGGTTGTCGTTGTGGAGCAGAACCGGCAGCTCATAGTCGGAGAACACGTTGCCTGGCCAGGCGGTCCCAGCCACGAAAGCGTCCGTTGAGCCCGAGGCGTTCTCCGCCGATCGCATCGAAATCGTACGCCACGCCCGAACGGGGGAGACGCCCGACCCCGCTCCCAGCTCCTGCTCCCAGCCCGGCAGGTTGGCGTTCTGGAGGTCGTTCGCACCCTGTGCGTCCTCCTGGATGTTGTAGCCCTGAGCTCTCGCCGCGCCCATACCGGAGCCTGACCAGAACGCTTGCCGCGGACCACCGCCTGGCTGGCCAAACATCGAGGCTGCGATCGCTTGGCGCCCCTGAGGCGTAGCGTTCGAGAGACTCACGCCGCGGCGCATATCCGCCGCCGCAGTTCGGGGGCCATGGCCAGGCGGGACGCGGCGCCCTTCCTCGGGGCAATAGACGTCATCTTGTGGTCCGGTCGCAGCGGGTCCAGCCGCGGCTGTGTTGGACCCGCCGCCGCCGCTTCCGCCACCCCCTGACGGGCCTTGATTTCCAGGGCCACCAGGGCCACCTGCGCCGCCGCCGCCGCCACCACCACCGCCGGCTCCGCCGCCGGCGCCGCTAGCGCTCCCGCCAGCGCCAACGGTGATGCCCTTGTTCATCTGACCTGGGCTGCCAGTAATGCCCGCCATCCCCAGCTCGATGAGGACAGTGGGCGCGCCCATGATCGGAAACGACGGACCACCCGTGTTCAGACTCAACGTCTCCTTGAGCGTTCCCGGTTCGTTTCCGTGACACTTCGACATGACGGAGCCCACCGTCATGATGTCGGCACCTTCGATCTTGGTGCGCATCGCTTGATCGGTGATGCCCTCACCCACCGAGCCCGTGGTTGGATAGGGCAGGGGCAGTGGGCTCGGCGCCGCGGGCGTCGTGCAAACGCTGACCGCCATCCCAACGCAGTTGTGTCCCGACTTCTTGGTGACGCAGTCGGTCTTGCAGGCGGTGACCTTTCCCACGAGCCAACTGCAGCGCGAAGCCCGGATCCGCGCAAGGGAAAGGCGGTTAAACCGTCCTTTGCCGAGCGGCTTCTGAGCGTTCCTCGCAACTGACCTGAAACGCTCACCCGCCGGGGAGGTTTGGAGCGCAGCGACGTTGCATCGCGAGGCGTCTGCGACTACACGCGCCAGGCGTGACATCTCTCGAGGCCTCGGAGGTTGTCCTCACCTTTCTGGAGAGCGTCGGTCGACGCAGTGAGGCCGAGCTGTACCTCGAGCTTTTCCGCAAGCTCCCCAAAGCCAGCTTCGCCGTCATCGCGGCGGAGGCGACGGTGACCCGGCACGCCCGGCGCAGCCTCGTCGAGCAACTTGGCTTCCTGACGCAGCTGGGGCTCGTGGCCCCCTTGCTCCTGGGACTGTTCGACCCGGAGCGGGCAGCGGAGTCGAGCGCCGCCCTCATCAGCAGCTTGCGCAAGGCCGGCCTGGACGTCAGCGAACACGAGCCATCGCACATTTCCTCAGGGCAATTACTGCGCAAGGAGCTGGAGGCGGGCAAGCTACCGATCCTGAGCTTCTCCGCAGACTCGAGCGAGGAACAGCGCTTCTCCACACTGGAAGGCCTGCTCGGCGCGCTGGACAGTCGCAAGCTCGTGGTGCTCAGAAACCGTGGCGGCCTCGGTCCTCATGGCCAGCGTCGCGTAGAGATCACACCAGAGCACGTCTTGCCGGCCCACGATGGGGGCCTGAGCGTGATCAATTTGCAGACTGACCTCGCCCCGTTGCTTGGCTCGAAGCTGCTGCTGCCAGGTGAGGGTCAGCTCCTCAGTCGCCTGGCGCCTCTCGCAGAGGCCAATCCTCGTTTGCAGGTCAGCGTCGCCTCGCCCCTGGGCCTGCTGAAAGAACTCTTCACCGTTCGGGGAGCCGGCACCTTGGTGAAGCGGGGTTCTCAGATCCAGCGCTTCGACAGCTATCAGGAGCTCGACCTGGAGAGGCTCACCCAGCTGCTCGAATCGGCCTTCAACAAGCAGTTGCTCCCCGCGTTCTTTCAGCGGGCGCCCCTCGCCGTCTTTCTGGAGGCCACCTATCGAGGTGCAGCAATCCTGGAGCCGGGCGCGGGCGCCGCCTTCCTGACCAAATTCGTCGTTGGACCAGTGGCCCAGGGCGAGGGCATGGGTCGGGATCTCTGGGAGGCCATCAAGCGCGATCAGCCCCGGTTTTACTGGCGAGCAAAGCCCGGTAACCCCATCGCGAGCTGGTATGCCGACAACTGCGATGGGTTGATCCGCCTGGCCGATTGGACCGTCTACTGGCGAGGCGTGGTGCCTGACCAAGTCCCTCGAGTCATCGCTGACGCGCTGGCGCGAAACGAAGACTTCCGGCCCCGCTCCTGACGCCGCGACCGCGCCGGTATGCCGCACCAAGAGGCGCAGACAGCGCACTGCTCGGATGCTAGAAGCAAGCGCTTCCGTGGCCTACGCTATCATCCTGCTCAGCATCGCCGCAGTGGCGATTGGTGCATACTTGTTCCTGGTGTTCCGTGAAGTACCGGGCGCTATCGAGGAGCGGCTCGGACAATACGAGGACCTACCCCAGGACATCGGGGAGTGGGTTCGAGACTCGAACAGCGAGCACGCCGCGAAAGCCCAAGCCGCAGGACAGTTCCGCGAGGTGCGGGTGCTACTGGTCGACGGGGGCATGTTCAAGGGACAGCGGCTCGTCCGCCAGGCGCGCTATCGCAGCCTGGAGACCAACAAGATCGAGCGCATCGAGCCGGACGAAGAACTCAAGCGCAAACGCGTCAAGAAGTGACGCAACTTTCCTTGTGGAATATTAAGGGCGCGCTTGAGCCGGCCGGCGAGACGCCACGTAGGCAGGGTCACGCAAAGTCGATCGCAGCAAAGAGCGCTTCGTCGAGATCGCCAAAGTCCTCCGCGCGCCGCACCCCAGACGCAGGCTCCTCCACGACCTCGACCAGCGGGGATCGCTCCGGCATCTGCAGGCCCGTTTGATCGTAGATCGACACCAGGGTGATCTCATCAGGCTCGCCCCAGCTTCGGACATCGTTTCCGACCAGCGGCTCGAGCAGAGCCTCCGGGGCGGGATCCGCGCAACGTTGTACGCCCGACTCGCACCCTCCGTCACTCAGTGTGTCCGGAGCAGTCTCGACCCAGCGACGGGTCGGGAAGTCGGATTGTGAATCGCGCGCCACGTTCATGATGCCTTCAAACGCATGAGCCTCACGGAGGCTTTCAGCTGAATGCGATTTGTTCGCCCCGCAAAGAGCGCGGAAAGCCAGTTCATGGAGTGGTTAGTGCCATGAGCACCGAAATGCGGCTCACCGCTCCCGGCAAGGGAAGGCCCCCCATCCCCGACCGTATTACGCGCCTGATCCTCTGATGTATCGATGGCGTGCCCGATTGAAGGGCAAACGCGCTGCAGCTAGCTCGGGTCCTGGAGTTCGAGCTCCAGCACCGTCCAGTCCTTGTGACGACCGGAGAGCTTCGCGCCGATGGTCACGAACCACATCTGGACGCCGTACTTCGCCTTGAGCGCCCGGTAGACGGCATCGATACGCGCTGGGTCGTCCACGATCTGTCCCTGCCCCTCGTACCAGGTCGGGGCGCTGCCCACCCCACCCCGCGCGTCACACGCAGCTACCCGCACCTTGGAGTTGCGCCTCAGCCGCTTGACCTTGTAGCTCTTCCCGTTGGTGAAGACGCCGAGCTTGTCGCCGACGTTCACGAACCAAACCGGCGTCTTCACGCCGTTCCCATCCCGCTTGAACGTCTCGACGTTGATGTAGCGCGCTCGGCGCAGTGCTTCTTGGGCGGACATGACGACGGCCAGAGCATGGGTTTCCGAACCCCGGATCACAAGCCGCAAGCGACGCCTTGACCCACGATGCTTCTAGTTGCATATACAACACGTGCCCAGGACGGTTTGTGACACGACGCGGACGGCCAAGCCCAACCAGGAGTCGACGCTGGCGCTCGCCGGTCGAATTGCTTCTGAGTGCATCCTGATGCGGAGTCGAAGACTCAACCGCGTGATCTCGAAGATCTACGAAGACGCCCTGCGTGATCTGTCCCTCAGCTCGGCGCAGTTCAACCAGCTGGTCGCCATCTCTGTCGGGCAGCCACTTGGGATGCGTGCGAAGGATCTGGGCCGCGCCCTGGACATCGAAAAGTCGACGCTGTCGCGCAATCTCGCGCGCATGCAGGATGCCGGCTGGATCCGACAAATTCCTCACGGCAAACACATTCTGCTTGAGCTCACGCACGCGGGTGAGGCGCTCCTGAAGAACGCCTATCCCAGGTGGGAGGCGGCTCAAGCCGCCGCCGAGGCTGCGCTCGGCGCTGAACTGACGGCTGCGCTGCTACGCCTCGAGACCTGATGTGTGCGGGCTCCCCGCACCCGTTCAACCAGACCTTGAAGTTGCATATACAACTAAGGAAAGCCTCATGAACACCCGCCACCCAACACTGCTCCGCCACCGATCGCTGCCCATCGCGCGCCCCACGCCTGTGAGTCGGGAAGAACTGCAACGGCTCGCTGAGGAGTGTGGCGCAGCGGACATCGGCATCGTTTCGATCCGACGACCCGAGCTGGCATCAGAACTTCAGGGCGCGCTCTCGCTCCTGCCCACCGCCAAGACGTTCATCAGCTTGGTGGTGCGCATGAACCGCGACGCGCTGCGTGCTCCGCCGCGATCTGTCGCGAATCTCGAATTTCACAGCGCCAAGGACGAGACCCAGGACGCCGCGCGCCGTCTGATCGAGAAGCTGAACGCGCTGGGCTATCGAGGCGTCTGTCCCGCGGTTGGCTTCCCCATGGAAATGGACGACTTCCCCGGGCGCACCTGGGTACTGAGCCACAAGCCCATCGCGGCTGCGGCCGGCCTCGGCCAGATTGGCATCCATCGCAACCTCATCCACCCACGCTTCGGCAACTTCGTGCTGCTAGAGACCGTGGTGACCGACCTCGAGCTCGCCGACGACCCGGGGCTAGACTTCAATCCCTGCCTGGAGTGCAAGCTCTGCGTCGCTGCCTGCCCGGTCGGCGCCATCGGCTCCGACGGTCACTTCGATTTCACCGCCTGCTACACACACAACTACCGAGAGTTCATGAGCGGCTTCGGGGACTGGGTCGAACAGATCGCGGACGCCAAAGACGCAGGCGACTACCGGCAGCGGGTAAGCGACTCGGAGACCGCCTCGATGTGGCAGAGCTTGTCCTTCGGCGCCAACTACAAGGCTGCGTACTGTCTGGCTGTCTGCCCTGCAGGCGAGGAGGTGATCGGCGAGTACGCGGACGACAAACCGGGCTTCAAGCAACGTACCCTGGCTCCCCTCACGAAGCGCCCCGAGCCTGTGTACGTGATGAAGCATTCGGACGCCTCCAAGCACGTTGCGAAGCGCTTCCCGCACAAACCGCGACGCTTCGTGACGAGCGGCCTCAGAGCCCGAAGCGCTCAAGGCTTCTTCCGTTCGCTGCCCATCGGCTTCCAGCGTGGGCTCGCGAAGGATCTGGACCTCCTGCTCCACTTCCGCCTGACTGACGGCCAGGCCGACGCCGAGCAAGTTCATGAAGCGAGCGTACGCATCAAGGACGGCAAGCTCAGCGTCACCCCGAAGCTCGAGGGCGAACCCGACACCGTCCTCGTAGCCACCAGCGACGCGTGGCTCGGCTACCTGGCAGGCGAGAAGGCCCTGTGGTGGCTCGTCGCGACCCGCGCCATCCGAATCCGCGGGGATATAAAAGCCTTGCGTAGCTTCGCTGCCTGCTTCCCTCGCTGAACCCGTCGCGTCGACGGGTTCGAAGGTCAGTCGTCCATCCAGCCGTCAGAGAGCGCTTCGAACTCGCGCTCGACCTTCAGGCGACGTTCTGATTCGAGCAGGATGCGGTACGCGTCCGCCTCCTCCTGAGTCACCGCGGCCATCCGCTGAGTGCTCTGGGTGGGAGCCGGAGGGGGATCGCTACGACGTGCTGCGCGCGGGATAACCACGGCTCGCACGCGGACGGTGGGGTGCCGAGCGTACGCCATACTGCCCTGATCATGCCGGGCCGGGCGGCCGATCGCAAGCTTGCTCATGTGTGCAGCCTTCCACCAAACCGCCACGATTTCTGCCGAGCTGACAGACATCCCGCGGAAACACAGAGGGGTGCGATCCCCCACGGGAAAGCCCACCGCCTGAGCGAAACGAACCGATGTAGGCCCTGGAGCGCGGTTCACTCACACCTGATTTCTCGCAGCTGACTCTCGCAGCCGCTACACAAACGCAGCGCGCCGCGCGATGTCTCGCGCGGCGCTTGCTCCATCGTCGGGTCGACTAGCGGCCCAGCGCTTCCGCGCGGTTTACTATGCGCGGAGTGAGGAAGATGACGAGCTCACCCCGAGTATCGCTGGCCCGGCGGCGCTGAAAGAGCAGACCGATGAGCGGGATGTCGCCGAAGAAGGGCACCTGGTCGAGGTTCCGTCCAGTGTTCCGGGTGAAGATGCCACCGATGACCGCCGTGTGCCCATCCATCACCAGCAGGTCCGTCTCAGCCTCGCGCTTGAGGATGGTCGGATCGCCGCGAGGCGAAGTCTGGTTGAAGTCTGGCTCATCGCGGTTGATCTTCACGTGCATGCTGACGCTGCCGTCCGCGGTCACGTGCGGCTTGACCAGGAGCTGCAGCTTGGCCTCTTGGAAGGTCGTCTGCACACCCTGAGCGCTGATCTGCGAGAACGGGATGAGCGTGCCCTGGCTGATCCGCGCCTCGCGGTTGTCCAGGGTCAGGATGCGGGGGCTCGAGAGGATGCGCAGCATGCCGCTCGACTCGGCCGCGGAGAGACGCACCGCGAGGTTGATGGTGTTGTCGATCGAACCAAACGTCAGACCCAGAGCACCACCTGTGCCGGTACCCACCGTGGCCGGCAAGTTGACGGCGAAGTTCGGGTTCTGGACATTCCGCTGAAAGGGCGAGAGGCCCGCGGTTGGTGTGTCCGTGTCGCTGGCGCCGCCGACCACACCGACGCGGTTGGGGAACGCCAGACCCGTCGGGTTACCCGTGGCGGCGGAGAACGTTCCGTCACCACCCCACTGGATACCCACGTCGCGCAGATAGCGGCTCGTGGCCTCGACGATGCGCGCTTCGACCAGCACCTGAGGGGTCTGGGTATCGAGAGAGCGCGTGAGCTCTTCGATCTGGTTCAGGTTGCCCGCAACGTCGCGCACGATCATCACGTTGGTGCGCTCGTCGACGGCGATGCTACCGCGCTCCGACAGGAGCTCTTTGGCTCGAGCCTGGAGCTCGCCGGCCTGAGCGTAGCTGACCGGAATCAGGCGCGTCTCGAGCGGCTCCAGCTTCGCCATCTGGATGCGCCGCTGGATCTCCATGTCGCGCTCTTTTTCGAGATCGGCGAGCGGTGCCACGCGAATCATGTTGCCCTGGCGCACCATGCCCAAGCTCTTGGCTTGAAGCACCACGCTCATGGCTTGATCCCACGGCACGTTGCGCATGCGGATAGTGACCGTGCCGCTCACGTTGTCAGCCACGACCACGTTCACTCGACCTACGTCGGCGAGCAGGCGGAGCGCGTCGTGGACGTCAGCATCCTTGAGGTCCAGGTCGATGCGGCGACCGCGGAACGCCGTGCGCCGCTCCTGACCTGCCACCGCAGGGGTAAACGCTCCCGCCTGATCGGCGTCCTCGGCGTGCTCTACGGGGCTCGCATCGTCTTCATCCGCGAGCTCATCGTAGTCCGTCCCAATCCTGGGCAGGCCATCGGTCAAGTTGTCGACATGGAGCGTCCGGGATTTCCGCGCGGCACCACCATCGCGAGCAACCCCGGTCATGCTGGAAGGCAGCTTGCCTGGCTCGTAGAAGCTCCACACGATCGAGTCGCCCCGGCGAGTCACGTTGCCCTTCGCCTTGGGGTCGCTCTCTGCTTCCAGAATGATGGTGTGCTTGTCCTTGCCGGAAGCGTAGCTCGCGACTGAAGTCACGAGGCCGTTGAACGCGGACGTATCGAGGCGACGCTGCAAACCCGCCGGCAGCTTGGCTCCTTCGATCACGAGCGTGCTCTTCCCGGCCTTCGAGCTGGTCTGGCGGAACTCCGCGTCACCGGAGACGCGAATCACGACCTCATCCCGCAACGACTCGTGCCGAAAGCGAATGTCACGAACCTGCGCCAGCTCGGGGGACGCCTTGCGCGTCTGCTTCTCCGCCGGTGGCCCGTCGAGCACACCGGTCTTGCCGGGAGCAAAGCGCAGCACGAGCCGCTTGCCCTCGACCCGAACCGAGTACTTCGCTTCCTCGAGCAAGGTGACCAGGACGCGAACGATCTTGTCCTGGCCCTTGCCGAACGTCTGGGTAAGCACCCCCCCAACCACGCCATGGCGCTGGGTGACGGCACCTGGAGCCCCACGGACGTCCGCGCCAGGTATGTCGATGATCAGGCGTTTTCCGCCTGCCGCGAGCCTCGCAGAGTACGTGGGTTCGCGGTCGAATGCGACCACCACCTGTGCCTCGCCCTTCGCCTTGGAGCCCGACACACGCACGCTGGTCGCGTGCTTGAGCCCGGCGAAATCAACGTTATTGCCAAAACCGACAATGCGCGCCACTACTTCAAAAAGTATGCTACCAAGGCAGCGAAAGGTGACAGCGGGCAGAAAGCCGACCTGGATGCCATGGACAAAGCCAAACCGGAGAACGATTCGGCAAAAGAGGAAGAAGCAGCCTGACTAGCTGCAGACACTTTCCAGCAAGAATAAAAAAACGGGGCCGAAGCCCCGTTTTTTTCGCAATTGAACTTAGAAGCTCATCTGCAGGGTCAACTG
>JAUILJ010000055.1 GCA_030433055.1 Polyangia bacterium | reverse complement strand
CCGGTCGCCTGCGCCGCCCCACGGAACTGCGCCCCAGACGTTGGCGTTCGTCCCGTCCCAGCCGCGTTGTCCCGTCCCAGCCGCGCTGCGCTCAAGGCTTAAAGACCAGCGCCGCGCAGAACCATGTCGGCAGCAAGGCCCCCGGCGTTCTCTCGCGGAAAAGCCTCCCGAGCGAGGGGGCCCGACTCCCAACCTACGAGGCCGCGTGCGTAGCTTTGCGGCTGGCGGCGGCGCCTACCTCAGCTTGCTGCCCCTGCCTCAGCCGCTGGCCCCGACGGCTCCGCTGAGAGCGCAGGCACACGGTCAGTGCATCCAAACTGCCCCGCTCGAAGCATGGCGGGACCGACCAGCGAGGCTCGAGACTGTGGTATTCTCTAGGGTTACATGCCCCTCGACGCGCTCGCCCGCGCGCAGATCGCTTGGTTGTCCGGGAGGGACGCCGAAGCCGAGTCGCTGCTAATGCAGGAACGTGAGGCTGCGCTGCAGCGAGGTGTGCGGGAGCGCCTCACCGACGTCGATCTCGCCATCGCGCGCTTCGCGCTGGCGATTGACGACGACGAACGGGTCGAGCTGAGGCTACTCGGCTTGGCTCTGGAGGACGCGACCCCTGAGCAGCAGTGGGATGCATGGGTGTGTGCTTCGCGCCTCGCACGCCGAGGCCGGGGAACCGCGGTGCTGGAACCTGAGCGCGCGCCGCGGGTCATTACCGTCGGGAATAGAGTCTTGCTGGAACAAGTCCGGCGTGAGCTCCACGACAAGGCGGTGGCTGCGGCAAGAGCGCTGCTGGAGCAAGCACGTCCGCGTTTTGACGTCGAGCCCGAGTGTCGCCTGGCCTTCAAGCGTGTGAGCCTCGAGGTCTTGCTCGCGGAGCGAGAGCTGATCCCGGCCCGACGAGTGCTGCTGGAGGCGCTGGAGCTGAGCCGCCAGCTCAGGTTTCGTCGCATCGAGGGTCGCCTGCTGATTACCTACGCGCTGGAGATCGCACCCGAGCTCGAAGACGAAGCGCATCCCGCCCTGTGGCTCGGACGCGCGCAGTCTTGCATCGCGGAGTTCGCGACGTTCCGCGATCGCGCAGCGTTGCGCTCGGGTTTCCGTCAGTATGGGCGTCGGCTCCCCGATTCTGCCTTGGCATCTGGTGTCGCCGCGCGGGTCGATGCGCTCGAGGGAGCGGCGGCGGCGCTGCGCGGAGTTGTGGTGACCACCAGCGATGTGCTGCGCGACGTGGTGGGCGGCGCCGGCGCCGACGACCGTACGGCGAAGCTCGTCAAGCACGCCACGGCGAGCAGCTCAGCTCGCGTGGGGCGCGCCCTGCGCGTGATCGAACAGGTGGGGAGTGACCTCACGGAACTGATTGGCGTAGCCCTGGCAGACCGGGATCGCATGCAACGGCTCACGCAGGCACTAGCCGGCCTCGACAGTGAGCGCAGCCTTGAGGGGTACGCGGAGTCAGCGGCGCGGGTGCTGGGAGGACTGCTAGACGCCGATCGGGTGGTGCTCGCCGTGCTCGACGAGGGGAGCGGCGAACCACGCCTGCTGGGCTACAACGGGACCGACCAGGCGGCTCTACCTGACTGGCAGCGACAGCTCGCGCCCATCCTTCGCCAACCTCATACCCACTCGGAGCCTCCCGCGCCGCTCTCTTCGAAGACGCGCGCGGAGACCACGCCGTGGGGACCGCTGCTGACCTTACCCGTCAGGGCGCCTGCCCTCGTCGGTGCGCTGTACGTCGACAAGGTCCTGCGCAAGGGAACCTTTCGAGACTCTGACCATCACCTGGCCAGTGTGTTCGCCGAAGCGGTTGCTCAGGCGCTCAGCCGGTTGCTGTCGGAGCAAGCCCGGGAGCGCGCGAGAGAGGAGTTGGCCGCCGTCGTCGGTGCCTTGAAGGAGGGCGTCCTTTCATTGGATCCCCAAGGAAGCGTACGCAGCGCGAACCCAGCCGCCGCGCGCTTGCTTCAACGGCCGCTGGCACGGCTCCCCGGCGCCGGGCTCGGGGAGCTAGCGCCCGCCCTGGCTCAGCTGATCGCGGCACGTGAAGAGGTGGAAGGGCACGTCGTGACCTTGGATAGACGCCAGCTCGTAGTCACACTCCGCGAGATTGCGCCTGCTGCGGCCGCCCAGGGCGGGTGGGTGATGACCTTGATGGGCCTCGAGCAAGCTCAGCGCATGGCCATTCGAGTGACATCTGCCGGCGCGCGGCGTTCGTTCGAGGACATCGTCGGTCACTCGCCGAGCTTGATGGAAGCGCTGGACATGGCGCGCCGAGCATCTCGTGTGAACGCCAACGTGCTCATCACCGGTGAGAGCGGTACTGGCAAGGAGGTCCTGGCACAGGCTATTCACACCGCGAGTCCGCGTGGAAACGAACCGTTCATCGGGATCAATTGCGCGGCGCTACCTCGCGACTTGCTCGAGGCGGAGCTCTTCGGCCACGAGCGCGGAGCATTCACGGGCGCTCGCCGAGAGGGGGCTGCCGGAAAGTTCGAGCAGGCCGGGGCCGGGACGATTCTGCTCGACGAGATCGGCGATATGCCCCTCGACATGCAGGTGAAGCTCTTGCGGGTGTTGCAGGAGCGCGTCGTCGTGCGTTTGGGGGGGGCGACTGAACGTCCAGTACCCTGCCGTGTGATCGCGACCACTCACCGGGATCTCGAGGAAGCAGTGTCAGCGGGCCGATTTCGCGCTGACCTGCTGTTCCGGTTGCGGGTCATCCACGTGCACATGCCGCCGCTACGTGACCGACTCGAGGACGTTCCAGCGCTCGTAGATAATTTCCTGGCGGATACATCTGACGCGCAAGGTCGCCCCAGTATCGTGATGGCGCCCGAGGTCATGGCTGAGCTTCAAGGCTATGGGTGGCCTGGCAATATCCGAGAGCTGGCGAATGTCATCGAGCGCGAGGTGAGCTTGCTCGATACTGACGCGACGAGCATCGACGCGCTTCAAGTGGCACTGGATGGTACGCGGCTGTCAATGGCGCCTCCGCCCTCCAGTGACCGAGCCTCACTTCCCCCGGGGGAGGGCCGGTCCTCCGTGATTCCGCTCGCTGACGTCGAGCGCCGGGTCTTCCTGGACGCGCTGCGTGCGTTCGAAGGGAGCGTCTCCCGCGCGGCGAAGGCGCTCAAGGTGTCCAAGGTGACGTTCTACTCCAAGCTCAAGCGCTGGGGAGTCGATCCCAAGCGTCATTCGGATCCCGGGCCCGAGCCGCACTGAGCTTCAGGCGTGATCGTGGCCCCACGCTTGGCAGGCGCGTCACTGGGTGATGCCGAAGAAGTAGATCGGTTGATGCTCTCCTTCGCTGACCGTGTAGTAGCCCGAGCCGTCCGCTGCGATACCGATCGCTTCACCCTGGGGTTCCGTCGCTAGGGGAACTGCACATGGCGGCTTCGAGAGCGCGTCCGCGACTGCCTCGCCCTTTTCGCGAGGAAACCAAAACGCCTGAGTGTACGTCTTCAACAAGATGGCGCTGCCGTCCGCAGCGATGTCACCAGCCGTCGAGCGAGGGGCACCTCGCGCACCGGTGTCCGGAAACTGAAGCAGCTTCACCAGCTCGAGCTGCTCCGTCAGGTTCGTGTCGAGTGGGGCCTTCGCTCGATAGACGCCCGAGTCGCCCAACGCGCTCTTGGTCACGATGTAGAGATCGCCGTCCGCTGGGTCGATGAAGAGCGTCTCCGCGTCGTGCACCAAGTGGCCTGGGTAGCTCAGGCGAATGGTCTCTACGCCTTCCAGCGACACGTCCTCGTTGTGGTGCTCAGGCACCTTGGGTTCTGCGACGCGGTAGATCGTGATGACTTCGCGCGCCTGGCTATTGGTGCCGCTGTCGGCGATGTACAGATAGTCCGTGTCGGGCCGTGGCCCCGGGCCGATCGCGATGTCTTCCCAGTCGACGCACTCACACCCACTCAGGTGATAGCTGGCGAGGCTCTCACCGTCGGGGCGGACAGCGTAGAGCACGGCCTCGTTCCCGGAGTCGTTGTGGATCCACAGTACCGGTGGCTGCTTGCGGCTCGCCACGAGGCCCGACGCTTCGATGACGTGGGCATTGCCGACCGTCCCGGTGCGTTTCGCCGGCGTGACCCGGGGGCATCCATCCCCTTCACGCGACGCGATCATCAGTGGAGCCTGGCTCGTGGCGTGGCGCTCGGAAGGGGACTCGCCCTGACATTGGCTGCAGCCAACGCACAGGCCGAACACTCCGAAGAACCAGCCGAGGCGCATCGGTCAGTTCTAGTGGCTGGGGCGCGAGTCGTGCCTCAAAAAAGTGCGATCCCCGACAGATGTCGGAGGCACGAAGGAGCTGGCCCAGCCGGGGTCGCCGCTCCGGAGTATACTGAATAGACCTCCAGTTTTGCCTCGCGTGGCCGATCAGGCTGGAATGGCAAAGCAACAGCTTCGAGTGTGGGCGGCGCTGGCCGCGGCCATGCTGATTGGGGTGAGCGCGCCGAGTCAGGCAGCGCAGCCAAACGTCGTCGCGGGTGAGGTCACCCGCGAGGGGAGTCAACTGCGCGCCGGACCGGCTGGCGCGACGTACGCGTTCGCTGGAGGTACGTCCGTCGAGTTCGGCGCGGGAGCGAAGTTTCAGCTGGGCCCGGCGATGCCGCTGCAGCTGGGGCCCTCCGGTGGCGTACCGAGCCGCACCTTCCTCATGCGGTCTGGACGCGCGGACGTGCGCGTGCCGAGCGGTGGCACTGCCGTCCGCGTGCAAGTGCAGCCCGGTGTAGCGAGCATCGTCCACTACGGAAAGTCGACCATCGTCGCCCGCGCGGGGCGGATGCTGCTTGACGTGGACAGCGGGCGCGCGTTGTTTTCGCATGGAAAAGCCTGGCGAGAGCTTGCTGCGGGATCGCGCAAGGTGTTCTCCCGAGAGCATCCTGACGGGCAGCAGGTAGACGTGCTCGCCGCCGTGCAGATCGAGGCACCTCGCCCCCAGCTGGTCGTGGGGCGTGAGCGTGCTGGGCAGCGAATCACCTGGGCGCCCGTTCCCGGCGCCTCGGCCTATAGCGTGGAGCTGTGGCGGCAGGGCAGGCGAGTGCACTTTCAGCGGACCCAGGGGACGGAGTTCACGCCTGTGCTGAGTGCTGGAGAGTACGAGCTGCGCGTCAGCGCGGTCGATGCGTGGGGTCTGCCGGGTGCGTCTCACCCCCCTGTCCCGTTGAGGGCGGTGGGCATCGCGCTACCGGCGGGTGCGAGCCTGCGCTGGGATGGGCGCATCGCCCTTTTCCCGGCACAGAAGGTGCGGCTCACCGGCATCGAGGGCATGCAGGTGACCTATGGAAAGGAATCTCGTTTCTTCGGGGAAGCACCTGAGAAGATGGGCCTGTCGGCTGGTCGCCCCGTCTACGTGCGCCTGCGAGAGAAGGCCGGGGCACCAGAGCTCGCGTTCGAGTTGGTCCCCAATCAGGTGTCTGCTGATGTGCGGATTGGACCGTCCGGGGCGACCTGGCCAGAGGATCGGCTCGTGGTGGCGGTGAAGCTCACAGATCCGGCTGGGCTCTCGGAGAAGTACCGACCGCTACCCATCGTCACCGTCGACGGGCGCCGCCTGAAGCTGCGCTTCACGCGCAAGGGCGACCGCATGTGGGCCTACGTTCCGCGGCCTGGATTCCGCGGCAAGGACCACGGTGGCCCCTGGGTGGTCCGCGCTGAGGTGCGGGACCCGGGAGGGCGGACCCTGGGGCGCGACTTCCTGGAGGTAGCTCCCACGAGCAAGGCGAAGTCGAGAAAGAATGCTTCCTTAGGGAAACGCTCGGCGTTCTGAGGCGCGGCGCGGCGGGCTGGCCCCGCCGCTGAGTCGCCACCGTCAGAGCGCCCGGTCACTCGGCGTCGTCTGACACCGGGCGGGCCACCTCGGGCTTCGCTGCTCCGCGCGAGGTGGGGCCATGCTTCTGATAGCGGTGGCCCTTCAGCTTCTTCATCGCCATGGTGGAGCGCCACATCAGGTAGTGCTTGGTGTTCTCGATGGCGTTCTCGGGATTGAGGAAGGGGCTCTTCAATCCGCCCAGTTCGACCAGGGCCAACACCTGTTCGGCGACGCTCACGGGGCAACCTTCGAAGCGAACGTATTGCTCTTTCTCTGCGGCTTTCAGCTTGCGCATCACGCTGAAGCTCTTGACGTAGATGTCGTCGGCCTTCGCGTTGTAGGGGTCCTTGGTGGAGCGGTCTTGGTACTTGCTACGAATCTGGACCAGCTTGCCGTCGAGGTCCCCCTGCCACTTCACGCAGTCGCCCATGAAGATCACCTTCTCCCCGGGCTTGGCGTCGATCGGGCCATCGTAGGCACCGAACACCACGTGCATGCGGGGCATCTTCTCGTCGCACTGCTCGTCGAACAGGCGCAGGATCTCGATCGCTTCTTCGATCGCGCCCGGGCAGCCGCCCCAGCAGTAGTCGGTGTGCTCGGTCTCGGGAGGTGGGCCAGCGTATGCGGAGATGTTGGTGCCCTCGAAGTATTTTTCCACGCGGATTAGTCCGCTCTTGAAGTTCTTGCCCCGCCCCTTGGCCTCATCGAGCGTGACGTCGCCGCTGATCTCGATCTGGTCGAGATCCATCGGCCCGAAGCCGCGCTCCGCGGTGAAGCGGATGTGGTCTACGGTGCTGGGATCGATCCCGACGATGTTGCAGCACACCGAGTCGAAGGCGACCTGGTTGTTGCCCATGATGATCAGGTTCAGGTCGTAAGGGATGGGCGTCAGCATGCGCCCCTCGCCGGCCGTGATCGCGTCGATGGCGATGAACTGCGGTTGCACGATGTACTGCAGATCGGCGATCTTCTCGTTGAGGCGGTGATCGTGGTCGATCAGCCGATGACGGTCGTCTTGAATCCCGATGTACGCCTTGACCGAGAACGTCACGGTCGTCCACGGGTGCGCCTTGAACTTTGGGCAGTTGACGAAGAAATCCGCCATCGCGACGGGCTCGGGCGTGAACAGATAGTCACGCAGCCGTTCGGGGTGGGAGAGCGGGATCTCGACCTGGGGCTCCTCCTCGAAGAAGTAGCGCTTGAGCCCCAAGCGCTCGATCATCGGGTTGAAGCCGGCGCCCTCGAAGGCCGCGCGGCTGGGGATCGTGATGCCGCAGCGCTCGCCGATCGCCATCTCGGTGACGCGCCCGTTGTTGCGATCCATGAGGGCCTTCATCACGCCCTCCGCAAATTCCACACGGGTATGCGCGTTCTCGAAGAGCGGGCCCGAAGCCACCAGGTTTGGCTTCATCAGCGTGCGCCCGAACGGTCTGAGATCGAGCTCCTCGAGTCCTTCGCGCACGATCTGACGAATGCGCTCCGGATCGTAGCTATCGCAGTGGCGGATGATGACGCGCGCTTTTTGGGTCGGGTGCGCAGGCTGAGACATGGACGACTCCTCAGATGATTCGGGCTCGACGAGAGCGACGAGACTAACAGGTTTCTGGCCGAGTGGTCGGTTTTCGCTCCGCCATCGACGTCCCCTGGTTGATTGGTAGGATGCGCCGTCGTGGCAAGGGTAGCAATCCAACACCGGGCGTCTCTCGGGACGCGGCCGTTGACCGGGGCGCCCTGGGTGCGGTTGGCGGGCGGGCGTGTGCGCCCGACGATGCTGATCGGGATGTGCATGCTCCTGGTAAGCGCGTGTCGCGGAGGAGGGCACTCCGAGGAGCGGCCACCCAGCCGGCCCGTGCAAGACGTCGAATCCACCACCACACCCAAGGCGCCGTCCAAGCCCGACAAGGAGCTGTCCGTTCCGGGCAAGCATGCGCTCCCAGTTAAATTCCCTGCGGTAAAGCCTGAGTTCGAAGTCGGGCAACGCGCGCTCGCGGTACCGCAGAACTGGCTGGAAAACGCGCTGGAGTTCGGTGTCGACCGCCAGGTGATTTCTCTCTACGACGCGCGGATCGCCGCCCTGGGCGCAGAGCGCAGTGAGGTGAAGAGCCAGAGCGGCGGGAGCTGGACGCTGCCCAACGCGGTGATCGTCGCCTTGCCCAGCGACGCGAAGGCAAAGCCGGGAGAGCTGGTTCTCACTCACTGGCCTCAGGGGGGGAGCTGGATGCGAGCCGTGATCGTGGATGGTCCGCCTGAATCGCCCAAGGCTCGGCTGCTGGACGTCCCCCTGGATGAACCGGCGGGCTGGGGCAGGCGTACGCTGGAGCTCGAGGCGGGGAGCTTTCTTCCGCTCAGCCCGGGCCAGAGCGGAGCCAGCGCTGCGTGCAAGCAGGGCACGGAGTGGCGCCGCTACTTGGTGATTCAAAGCGACGCAGACAGCGTCCTCGGACTGGGCTTCGGGGGCAAGTTGGAGAGCCTACCCAAGGGGACTTGCCGCTTCCTCCCGCTCGCACCGAAGCTCGAGCTGGGCGCGACGGTGCAAGTTCCGCGGGGAAATTCTTATGTGCCCGCGACCGTGTTGGGGGTGAGTTCACCCGCTGCACCCGCCAAGCCCAAGCCAGCGCAGCCTGAGGCAGCGCACGCCGCCGCTCCACCGGCTCCGTCCCAGGCTCCAGTCGAAGCGGGCGCCTCGCACACAGAGACACCTCCCGGCCGTGTGCGAGTCCAGCTCCAGCTCCCGCCGCGCTCGACGCTCGACGTGCCTCGCCTCGATGTCGCCAGTGTGTTGCCTTAGCAGGGTGCAGGACACTAGGCGCGCGGCGTAGCGACGTCCTCGCGGCGCCACGCCGGAGCCACCAGGCGGCGCCTCCCGTCTGCGGTGCGCGGCTCATCCTCGGTCAGGTCGTGGTGGTCCCAGAGCTTGCAAGTAACCGCCTTGTGCATCTGGTCCAGGGCTTCACAGTAGTTGGTGAACTCGCAGCGGCGGACCTCGCTGCCCCGCCCTTCACGCACCTTCAAGAACCAGTCTGGATCCGCGAGGCTTTGCCGTGCGGCAGCAACCACGTCGGCCTGGCCCGCTCTCAGGATCGCCTCCGCTTGGTCGAACGAGTGAATGCCTCCACAGGCCACTACCGGCGTCTCGAAGCCTGCGCTCCGCACGGCCTGGCGTACCTTTGCCGTGTCCGCGATGTTGCGCCCGAAGGGCCCGCGCTCGTCGGAGTACACGCTGGGCATGCACTCGTAGCCGCTCCGCCCCGTATAGGGATATGCCGCCTGACCCACCTTGGGCTGCTTGGCGTCTTCGAACCGACCGCCGCGGGACAGCGACAAGAAGTCCATGCCCGCCTCGGCGAAGCGCGCGCCGAAGTAGCAGGCGTCCTCCACGCGGCTCCCGCCTGCTACGATGTCATCCGTGAGGAAACGGGCTCCGACGGTGTAGTCGCCTCCGACGCTGTCTCGCACCGCCTGGTAGACCTCGAGGGGCAGGCGAATTCGCTGCTCCCGTGGGCCTCCGTAGCCATCCTCCCGAGTATTCAGCGCCGAGAGGAACGAGCTCATGGTGTAGGCGTGGGCGTAGTGCAGCTCCACCCCATCGAAGCCCGCGAGCTTCGCGCGAGCGGCTGCGTCCGCGAACAGCTTGGGCAGCTGTTGGGGTAGCTCCCGGATGTGGGCAAGGTCCACATCGGTCACGCGCTCTCGGTAGCCTTGGCGTAGCTCCTCGAGCGCTCGAGGCGACAACACCTCTGCCAGGCGTTCCTCGTTCATCCGGAGCAACGCCTCGCGAGCGCGGTCGCTGCTCTCACCTGCAAGGCCCAGGCGCTCGCGCAATGGGTCGTCGATGGTGAGGAAGCGGGTGAGGAACTTCACTGCTTCAACTCGGCGACGAATCGCCAGGAAGTCGATCAGCTGGATGAACAGCCGCGTCCGCCCGCCACTGGCTTCGCGTACGGCCTGCACCACCTGGGTCAAGCCCTCGACGTAGCGCTGGTGACCGATTCGCAAGAGCGGCCCGCTCGGTACGTCGCGGATCCCGGTCGCTTCCACTACGATGGCGCCAGGCTGACCCGCGGCGAATCGACGGTACCAATCGATCACCGCTGGAGTGACCTCGCCCTGGTCGGTCGCGCGCCATGGGACCATCGCGGGAACCCAGGTCCGCTGCTCGAGCTTGCAGCCCCCAAGCTCCAAAGGGCTGAACCAGAGAGATTGCCGCGCGGTACTGGCGGAGGGCCAGTCGACGACCGGCAGCTTGATCTTGCGCGAGTTGGGAGGCTTCCACATGCGCTAACTATCCGCCCGGACTAGCGGCCTCAGCTCGCTGCGCCACGGCCCTGAAAGGCCTTGAGCCAGCCCCGCGCGATCACCAGGTGCTGGACCTCACTCGTGCCCTCGTAGATACGCAGCGGCCGGATCGCTCGGTACAGCTGGTCGACGATGTTCTCAGCGAGCACGCCGCGCCCACCGAAGATCTGTACAGCGTCGTCGATGATGCGCTGCGCGCTCTCCGTAGCGTGCAGCTTGGCCATCGCACACGGGAGGGAGACGCGCCCGCCTTGAGTGTCCTTCTCGTGAGCTGCGCGATAGATCAGCAGCCGCGACGCGCTGAGCTCGGTGAGCATGCGCGCGAGCTTCGCCTGGATCAGCTGCAGATCAGCGATGGGTGCCCCGAATTGCTTCCGGCTCAGGGCCCAGCTGGTTGCTTCCTCGAGCGCGCGGGTCGCCATTCCGGTGGCGGCCGCCGCGACGGTCGTGCGCAGGCTGTCGAGGGTCGCCATCCCGAGCTTGAAGCCACCACCCAGCTCGCCGATCAGCGCATCCGGAGGCAGCTCCACGTCGTCGAAGAATAGCTCTCCGAGCGGGTGAGGGTTACTCAGCACCTGCGCCTTCTCGAAGAACAGACCCGGCGCGTCCTTCGGAACGACGAAGCAGCTGATCCCACGATGCCCAAGTGCGGGACCCGTGCTGGCGAACACCGAGTAGAAATCCGCGATACCCGCGTTGCTGATCAGGGTCTTGTGCCCGTGGAGCTTCCAGCCGGCGCGCGTCTTCTTCGCGCGAGCTCCCAGACTTGCCACGTCGGAGCCCGCGTCCGGCTCCGTCATCGCGAAGCCCGCCATGAGCTTGCCACTCACCGCGCCGCCCACGAAGCGTTCGCGCTGCTCATCGTTCCCGGCGGAAGCGATGGGGGTGCTGCCAAGACACTGCAGCGCGTAGATGTCGTCGGCGAGCGGGCTCTGAAAGGCCAGGGCTTCGCGCACCAAGCAGCAGGCGCGCAAGTCGAGGGGGTGGGCGTGCTGGACCAGACCCGCCCGGCCCAGTTCCTCCACGATCCAGCGCGCTTGATGGCGCGCGTCGGCGTCGTCCTTCGGCGCGCCCTGGGGAGCAAGGACTTCCCGTGCGAACGCTTGCGCTGCTTCAGCGACTTGTCGGTGGTGTGGCTCCAGAAACGTCGCCACGCTGTCCAGGTCGATCATTGGCGCCCTCCGGCGGAGCTCGGCTCAGCGGAAACGCGCTTCACGCTTCTGCGTGAAGGCTTCATAGGCCTCGCGAAAGTCGGGGTGCTGCATGCACACCGCCTGCGCTTCGGCTTCGGTGCGAAGTGCCGTCGTGAGATCCATATCGGCTTCGCGATTGAGCAGCTCCTTGGTCATGCGCAGGCCGAACGCGGGACCCTTCGCCAGCTTGGCGGCGAACCCTCGAGCCTCTGCAAGTACAGCTTCCACGCTGACCACGCGATTGTAGAGCCCGATGCGTAGCGCCTCCTCCGGCGCCACGAAGTCTCCCGTCATCAACAGCTCTGTCGCCCGACCGAAACCGATCAGCTTGGGCAGGAGCCAGGCCACGCCCATGTCTGCCCCGCTGAGCCCCACCTTGGTGAAGAGGAACGCGATCTTGGCCTTGTCCGACGCGATTCGGATGTCACTCGCAGTCGCGATCACGGCGCCTGCGCCGGCCACCGTGCCGTTGAGCGCGGCGACGATGGGCTTACGACACGCGCGCATCGCCGCGATCAGCTCGCAGGTCAGCTCCGTGAAGTCCAGCAGGCCCTGGAAGTCCCGCTCGAACAGCGCGCCGATGATGTCCTCTACGTCACCCCCGGAGCAGAAGGCGCGGCCCGCGCCAGTGATGACGATCGCCCGTACCGCGTCTTCGCGATCGAGGCTTCGGAACGTCTCACCGAGCTCCTTGTAGATCTCGAACGTCAGCGCGTTCAGCCGATCGGGTCGATTCAAGGTGATGGTTGCGACGCTCGACTCGGCGTCGAAGTCCAGCTTGAAGCTCTGGGGGGAGAGGCTCAGGGTCATCTGCTTTCCGTCACTCAGGGATTGGTTCGCCTGCGTCGTGCTGTTCGAGGCTGTGGCGCAGCCGGTCGAGCGCCGTGGAGAGCTTGTGACGCTCGCCATCCGCCAGGCTGCTGAAGATCTCGTTCAGCCACTCTTCGTGGCGCTGCACTTCGCGCTTGGCCAGGCGCTTGCCCCTCGGAGTCAGCTTGAGGACGCGTACGCGCTTGTCGTCGGGTAGCGCCGTGCGAGTCACCAGCTCCCGCGCCTCGAGGCGGTCGACGATCCCCGTCAAGTTCCCCGCGGTAACAAGGAGCACTCGAGAGAGCTCCGTCGAGGTCATGCCCTGGGGATGGCGCAGTAGCTGAGCCAGCACGTCGAACTGGGGTAGGGTGGTCTCACTCTGCGCGACCCGTCGGCGAACCTCGCGCATCACCAGACCGTGGCACTTCACCAGGCGGATCCAGACGCCTGCGGCCTGCTTCGCGTCATTGGTCATGGCACCACCGCCGTAGCTTCGATCTCCACCATGGCGCCGGGCTCCAGCAGCCCCTTGACCTCGAGCAAGGCCATCGCGGGGTAGTGACGACCCATGAGTTCGCGGTAGCTCGCGCCGATCCCCTTGAGATCCGCGAGATAGAGCTGCTTGTCCGTCACGTAGATCGTGAGCCGCGCGATGTGCTCTGGTGAGCCGCCAGCCGCTCGTACCACGGTGACGACGTTGGAGAGCGCCTGAGCGAACTGGAGGGCAAAGTCGTCTGAGACGATGTTCTGCTTTTCATCCCAGCCAATCTGGCCGGCCACGAACAGCAGGCGCCCACCCGGCGGTGCCAGCACTCCATTCGCGTAGCCTTTGGGTTCACCCCAGCTCTCGGGGTTGATTGCTTCGAGCTTGCTCATCCGATGAAGCCTCCCGCGTCCATCACGATCGCCTGCCCGGTGGTGCCGCCCGCGCGCTCATCGCACAGGCTTGCCACCATGAACGCCACTTCCTCGGGCTCGATGAGCCGATGTTGACCCACTGTGGCGAGGATGGCTTTGAGTGATTCGTCACTCGAGCGACCGGTCTTCTCGCTGACACGCGCGATGGACTCGTCCGTCATTTCCGTGTTCACGTATCCGGGGCACACGCAGTTGACGGTGACCCCTCTGGCCTTCACTTCCGCTGCTACCGAGCGGCTGAAGCCAAGCACCGCGTGCTTGCTCGCGGTATAAGCTGCAATGTAGGGCGTGCCGACGCGGGACGTGACGCTCGCCACGTTGACGACGCGTCCCCAGCGGCGTTCCAGCATCTCCGGGATGAACGCTCGGGTGCACAGGAACGGCCCAGTGGCGTTCACCGCCATGATCTGCTGCCAGTCTTCCAAGGGCACGCGCTTGATGTCGTGACTCTTGGCGATACCCGCGTTGTTGACCAGGATGTCTACTCCACCGAGTCGCTGCCTCGCGACCTCCGCCATCGCCGCGACGCTGGCTTCGTCACTGACATCGCAGCGTGCGGCGAAGGCGCTGCCGCCAGCGGCACGCAGCGCCTTGGCCACGTCCTCCACCTGCGCCTCGCTGCGCGCGGTGACCAGCACGCTCGCGCCGCGCTCCACGAGCAGCCTGGCGACCGCAGCGCCAATCCCTCGTCCACCGCCGGTAACTACAGCGCGACGGCCACTCAGTGAGCCCCCTGACACGGACATACAGATGCTTTAGACTTAAACTATCTCGACTGCAAGCAGAGTCGGCGTGGGACCACCCTGACGATCCCAAGCTGGGGCGCGCTTGGCAACCCGTTTAGACTTAAACCAGTGGGCCGACTTGGCGTAGCGGAGGGCGCCGACGCCGCGACGTCACTTTTTCAGCGCAATCGTTGCGGTTTTTGCATCGATTAAATGAACTGGAGCGCTGATCTGCTCTCGCGCCTGGCTTCTAGTAGCGTTCCCCGGAAACGCGCCGTTGGCGTTCCGCGTTCGAGGAACGGGCGGTCGTGCGATGCCACACGGCCGCCCCCGGGGGCTCTGGTTCAGAGGTCGACCGCGTAGACGAAGGTGGCCTTCGGCGCCCTCAGCCAACGCTCGCGGATCAGCTCGAGCAACGTCTTCACGTTTCCGTCCTTGTCCACGTAAGCAGCCTTCAGCTTGTTCGCGCCCGCCACGTCGCCTCTGGCCTTGATTCGGGCGACCTCCTTGAGCAGCGACTCGGCTGCCTTGGGGAACTTGTCGAGGTCCAGCTGAATACAGCCCACGTCGGTGCCGTTTGCGGCCTTTTGATCCGGCAGCCACGCCCCGCCACCGTGCTCCAGGAGCCAGCCGAGCTGGATGGCAGCGAGCTGGCTGTAGGGCTTCGGCTTGGTGGTGTCTCCCTCATACATCCCGCGGGAGATGTGGCCGAACGCCCAAGCCAGGTCGCGGACATGTGCCTGGCGCGCAAGCTCCGGGGTGATGAGCTTTCGTTCCGCCAACCAATCGGTGAAGTAGAGCGCGGCGCTCTGGGCCTTGAGCTCCTCCAGAGTGCTAGCCATGCCACCGCTGAAGATCTGACGATCGGTCTTGCCGCGTACTTTGTACTCGTGAGCCGGGCCCAGGTTGTGGGCAGCCTCGTGCAGCACGGTGCTCATCAGCATCGGCTCCTGATCGTCGCTGTACTCCTTCATCGTTTCCGCGCAGAACATACTGGCAGCCGATTCGCGACCCTGTGCCCTGCTGTCCGGATCTGAGTAGAGGTTGGTCATCGCGACGGTGCGCCCGCGGCCTTCGTTCGCCACTGGACCCCAGTTGGGGAGGCTCTGGCCAATCGTCGCGCCATGGGGGCTCCGGCTATCGCCGGCGTTGAGCACGATGTCGATGAAGTCCGGCAGGTGGAAGTCGACGTCTCGTGCGCGATACGGGGCACCCGCGAGCTTCGCGAGGGCGCCTTCCATGTCGCTCTTCACCGGGCCAAGCTTCTCCTGCCATCGCAGCGAGCCTTGATTGATGCGCGCGAAGCTGACGTGGAACCCAGCCTTGAAGCTGCAGGGCTCGAAGTACACTTCGTCCGGTGCGATGCGCAGGTACCACTTCGAGTTCTTCACGTTCATCTTCGCCCAGGCTTCGTCGGCGGGCTCCCAGTTGTTGTCCGTGAAGGCCTGCGCGGCGGCCTCGAGGTACTCCTTGAACGGCTTCTCATCGTCACCCAGGAGCCCGGCGGCCGCCTTCAGCTTCTTGCTGATGGCCTGCATTTCCGTGGAGTAAGCCTCGGTGTACGGCACCGCCTTGAGGTCTTGCTCGCTGCCTTGAACCACCGCGAACTGATAGATGAGCTTTTCCCCGTCCTTGCGGGCTTTGAGCTTGTCGCAGAACTTGTCGTCTTTCTGCAGGGAAGCAGGGTACAGGCCGCTCACCTTCGGGGGCAGGCTTGGAACCGCGTTGCACTGGGGATCGTTCTCCGTCTTCGGCGCCACACACCAGGGGCCCTGGTTGCGGAAGAACGCCATGCGGCTCGCGGTGTCTGCCGGAGGGATCAGCTTGTCCAAGCCATAGGACCCGAGTTGTCGCGCGTGGATCTGCTCGATCAGCTTCGCTGCCTCGACGATGTTGCTCACCAACGCCTGGTCGCCAGGGCTCGCGCCTCGCAGGTCGGTTTCGATCAGCGTCGGCTTGCCTTGCGCGAGCTCTTCGATGATCAGCTCGCGGCGGTGTCGCTCCTTTTCCTCCAGCTCGGAGAACGCTGGGCCGCGCTGGTCCAAGCGGACCATCTTGGCGTACTCGTCGGCGAAGCGCTCGGTGAACGCCAGCCTGTCTTCGGCGTCCCGTTCCAGCCACTGCTCCCGGTTCCCTTCGCCGTAGCCCCAGAGGATCGCGAGCTCATCTGGATCGACCCGCTTGTTGCCGTTCGTGTCCGCTCGCCAGAACAACGGCAAGTAGCTCTGTGCGGCCAGGGCATTGAAACGCTGGCGGCTCAACGCGTCGAATTTCGGTGCGGGGGGCGGAGCTTCGGTCGCGGTCGGAGTGGGCGCGGGCGGAGGCACCGGGGGCTCAGATGGCGTCGCCGAGCACGCGGTGCCGAGGCCGAGGCCGGCGCAAGTCAGCAACGGGAGAATCAGCACGCGAGTGCGAAGAGGGGCTTGCATCGCTGCGGCTTATCGCCCTCAACGGCTCAACGTCAACCAACAGCTGCGTCGCCGCATCCAAGTCACGCGCTGAGCTTCCGGAAAGTTCCCGAAGATCTGAAAAAAGTGCCAGTGGCTCCCAAGCCAGCCGCACGCCCTGGGTCAGACTGAGCGCGCGCACGTGGCTCGCGCTGGCCATTCGAGGTGCGCGTTCGTATTGCATCGAGCTGCTCGATGCGGACG
>JAUILJ010000966.1 GCA_030433055.1 Polyangia bacterium | reverse complement strand
AGCTACGCCAGCGTGATCGGCCAGCTGGGCAAGAGCGCTGGGTCCAAGGTCGCGTGGGCGGGCAAAGTGACTGACGCCAGGTCGAGTGAACACCGCAATATTCTGTTGCTGGACGTCACCGGACAGTGCAGCGGCCCACCGTGCCTGGCTCGGGTGGTCTATGCTGGCGAGACGGTCGTGAAGACGGGAGATCGCATCACCGCATTCGGGGAGGTCAAGCGCGGCGTCCCGGGGCCGCGCAAGGGCCAGAACGTGCCCGAGGTTGAGGCGGAGTTCATCCTCAAGGGGACGAAGTGAACTCGGCGACCACCCAGCGTCTCGTCAGCACCTGCTCTCAGTGCGGTTCGGAGAACTCTCCGGCGTCCCGCTTCTGCAATCAATGCGGAGGACCACTCGACCACTCAGCGCCAGTCCGACGCGAGGCACCGCCCCCCGAGAAGGTCGCGGATCCCTTGATCGGAATGGTCATCGCCGAGCGCTATCGGATCGTGAAACCGATCGGGCGCGGTGGCATGGGCGTGGTCTACAAGGTCGAGCACGTGCGCATCGGCAAGCTGATGGCTCTCAAGCTACTCACCGGTGAGCTGACGAGCGACAGCGAGCTCGTCGGTCGGTTCAAGCGCGAAGCGCTCATGGTCAGCAAGCTCTCGCACCCCAATACGGTCCAGGTCTTCGACTTTGGAACCAGTGACGGCCTCACGTATTTTGCGATGGAGTACTTGGACGGGCGTGACCTGGGTCACCTGATCGAAGACTCCGAGCGCCTCGATCCGGTTCGGGTAGCGCGCCTCACGATCCAGATCTGTAGTTCCCTCGCGGAAGCCCACGGCCAGGGCATGATCCACCGGGATCTCAAGCCCGAGAACATCATCGTGCTGCAGACTCGCGAGGGCGAGATCGTGAAGGTCCTCGACTTCGGCCTGGCGAAGCTGCGGGAGTCGTCCGAGATGCTCGAGGTGACGTCGCGAGGCGCGATCGTTGGCACTCCCTACTACATGTCGCCGGAGCAGGTTCGCGGTGAGTCCGTGGACCAACGAAGCGACATCTACTCGCTGGGCGCGCTGATGTACAAGGCGCTCACAGGCAAGCCCGTGTTCGACGCAGCCACCCCGGTGGGCGTGCTCACCAAACACCTGACGGACGACGCGCAAGCGCCCAGCCTGCGGTTCCCGGAGTTCAGCATTCCCGATGGGATGAACCGCATCGTGATGCGCCTCCTGTCGAAGGACCCCGCCCAGCGCTTCCAGTCAGTGACAGACCTCCAGGCGGCGCTGGTCGCGGAGCTGGAGCAACAGGGCATGAACAGTGGAGTCGACTACCTCCTCGACTCCGGCCACATGCGTGAGCTGGAACGACCGGATGCCGCGGCTACGCGCGATGAAGTCGAACGCTACGAGCGCAAGCTCAAGCGGCGCGATCAGGTGCTCTGGGTGGGCATCCTAGCGGTGCTGGGTGTCATGGGTTACGGCGGCTGGAGGCTATATCAAAACCTCACGCGCGTCCCCGCGTTCACAGGCGCGGAAATAGAGCCAAACGACACCGCAGCTCAGGCGAATCCATTGCCGTTCGGAAAGGAAATCCGCGGACATCTGGGCCAGCGCATGGAGCATGACGTCGCCGACCGCGACTTCTACGAGGTGACCACGGAGGGCTCGGAGGTATCGCTCCACGCAAGCGCCTTACCCAACCTCGCCAGCTGCGTGAGCATCTTTCGCGTCGGAGAGGAACAAGCGCTGGGTCGATACTGCAACGGGAGGCCGCAGCTCGAGCTGAACATTCCTCGGCTCAAGCTTCCAGCTGGCGCGTACTGGGTGATGCTCACCCAGGATCGTGATCGCTACACGGAGCAGGGGGCGCCGCCACTGATCGAGAATGTCTCCGACACCTACGTCCTGCAGCTGGCGCCCGCAGACGCCGGTTACGACGAACTCGAGCCCAACGACACTCAGCAGTCCGCGGTGGATGTACCGACAGACCGCGCGATCGTCGGGCGGCTGGCGTGGATGCAGGACGTCGACGTGCTGTGTCACGAGAGCCAGTTGCCGTTCTCCTTCGAGGTCACGGACACGTCCAGGCCGCGTGGCGCCGTGCTGGAGGTCACCCCTCTGGGAGGCCCTGGCGATCGCATCCCGACGCGCCTCTATCCCGAATCGAGCGCGGTATCCCTTGGAGAAACCGATGCGAAGAGCCCGTTTCGCACCCCAGGCGGAAGCGGAAAATTGTGTGTCCAGCTACGCCTCACGCCCGACCCAGCCGCCCCGCTGCCCCATCCACGGATTGCCCCTGCAGGGCTCGAGCGCTACTCGGTCCGCGTCGTCATGGGCGCCGCTGAACCCGAACCGAAACCAACTCCGAAAAAGCACGGGGCCAGGGCCACGCCGAGCCCTCATGCGAAGGCGCCAGCCGCCCCGGCCGCCAGCGCCTCAGCCACCCCTGCCCCAGCGACGGCCCCGGCTGCCCCTCCCCCGAAACCGGCCCCCAGCACTGGCCTCTGACCATGTCAATTAGGCACTTCTTCCCCACCTCCTTGCTCCTGCTCTGCGCGATCGCACCATCGGCGCACGCGACGAACCCCGTGTACGCCAAGCGCACTCGGGTGGGGGTATCACCCGGCGTGACGTCGATGGCGCGCAGCGACGTGAGCCGTAGCGGCCTGGTCGAACATCCGCTCCCCTCAGCGCTGAAGGTGAAGAAAGAGTTGCGGGTGACCGGAGGCATCACCGCGGGGATGCTGAGTGACGCTGATGGACGCCTCGTCGTAGCGACCTTGGACCCCGAGCTCGTGCAACTTTCGCCAAGCGGCAAGCAACAGTGGTCCGTTTCCACAGGGAAGTCCGCTGCGGTCGTACAGCCAGTACTGACGAGTGATGGCACGCGCGTCCTGCTCAACGCCGACAATCAGCTCTTTGGCTTCGGCACCAGCGGTAAGCGGCGGTTTTCGCTCCAGCTTCCCGCTGGATACTCGCCGAGCTCCGATTTGCTACCAATGCCCGACGGCAGC
>JAUILJ010000965.1 GCA_030433055.1 Polyangia bacterium | reverse complement strand
TTGCCTGGAGCATTTCCTTGCGGAGAAGGTGCTGGCTACGCTGGCGGTATCGTGAGCGCAGCGGTGGACGGGATGCGCGTCGCTGCAGCCGTTGCTCGGAGCCTGGGCGTCGAGGCTAGGGAGCCTGAGCTTGCGTAGCCGAAGCGGCGGCTAGTTGGAGTTCCAGCCCGGGGGCGCGAGCAGCTTCTCTCTGACGTCCGAGCCGATACGCAGCGCCGGACCGAGCCTGCGCCGGGCCAAGAACTGCAAGATCCCAAAGCTCAGCGTGGTCACCGCTCCGAGCGCCAGGCCAGCGATCCCTTTGGCCGCCCAGCTGCTCTGGCTGCCCAGCATCGCGAGCACTCCCGACAGGCCGTAGAAACCGACCGCGACCAGCAATCCAAGCTCCAACGCGCCTCCGACCAGCAGCAGGCGTTGCCAGCCGTGCTTCAACGCGGCGACCAAGGGCAACACGGGCGCCGTGGCTCGCGCGGCCCCCCACACGCGCTCCCAGCGCACGTTGAGCGCCGCCAACACGACGGGGACGTCCAGCCCCGAGCTCGCAGGTACCTGCACCACGGCTGGCACCCAGCGGCGGTCGAACACCCAGGTGGTTCCTCGAGGATCCGGCGGTGAACGTCGTCCGCCGAGTCGGCACAACAGTCGGTGTAGCAGCCGGCGGTAGCGCGCCGCGCCGCTCAGCCTTGACTCCTGGAAGGCTGCCGTCACCTCGTTGTCGTGGGTCTGTTTACGGGCGTAGAGCACAGCGATCAGATCGTCCACTCCTGCTCCGGCGGCCAAGCTGGCGATCTGCTCACCGGTCGCCTCACCGAGCGCGGCGCGCTGAGCGTCGAAGCTCCCGTCGGGGAGCTCGAGCACCTCGACCTCCACTTCGCCGAGCACTTCGTCAGGCTGCGCGAACCGCTCGCGCACGGCGGCGCCGAGCTGGGAGGCGCCTTCGGCTTGGTTGTCGAGGAGGAGGCTGAGCTTCACGGCGGCGGACCATAGCCAGAACGCCCGGCGCGGGCAGCTCATTTTTCACCGCGCTGGGGCGGCTGAGCGCGTTCGGTTCAGGCGTGACGCAGCACGATTTGCGTGACTTCGGCGGGCGCGCCCAGGCGCAGCGGGGGGCCCCAATAACCGGTGCCCGAGCTCACGTACACCGCGGTGTCCCGGATCCAAGCGAGCCCTGCGACCACCGGCTGCTGCAAGCGCACGATGAACTGCCAGGGCCAGAGCTGGCCCCCATGGGTATGTCCGGAGAGCTGCAAATCGACGCCGAGAGCGGCGGCCTCGGTGACCTGGCGGGGCTGGTGGGCGAGCAACACGACCGGGTGATCGGTGTTGCGATCCTTCAGCGCGGCGCTCAGGTCCGCGCCGTGCCCTGGCACTCGGCCGCCCTGAAGGTCGTCCACACCTGCCAGATCGAGCGCGACGCCTGCGTCGTCTCGTAGGGTCACGTGCTCGTTGCGTAGCACCCGTAGGCCCAGCTCGCTCAGGTGTTGGCACCACGCGGCCGCGCCCGAGTAGTACTCGTGGTTACCAGTGACGAAGAAGGCCCCGTGCCGCGCCTTGAGCTCACCAAGCGGGGCCACAGCGTGCCGCAGCTTGGTTACGGGGCCATCAACCAGATCCCCGGTGATGGCGATCACGTCGGCGTTGAGCGAGTTGCAAGTAGCCACGATCTCCTCGATGAACTCGCGACCGATGGTCGGGCCGACATGCACGTCGCTGAGCTGGACGATGCTGAACCCGTCGAGGCTCTTCGGCAGGCGCTTCAGCGGGATCTCCACGCGTTTGACCTGAACCCGACCCAGCGCTTCTCGTGCACCCACCAGCGTGAAGCCGCTGGTCAGGAGCACCACCGCGCCGCCCAAGGCACGGGCGATCAGCGTGCGGCGCTCGGCGGCGAACGCGGGGCTCAGGCTGTCCTGGGAGTGTTCCCATATCCATGCGGCAACGCGGACCAGCTCAGCGCCTGACAGCAAGACGATCAGCCAAAACACGATGCCCAGCCACGCGTAGAGCACCAAGAGCAACGGCCTCGCGCTACCGGGGTCCAGCGCGCGGGAGAGGAAGAACGTCGCCGGGATGCTCAACCCCAGCAACGCCACCACGACACCCAGGCCTCGCTGCCACCCAGGGGGCAGCTGCACGTCCCGCACGAGGCGCGCCCAGAACCAGTAGTGAACGCTGCCTACCAGGAGCAGCAAGATCGCGAAGAACACGACGAACCCAAGGGAACGAGGCACCGAGAGCTTATAAGCACCAGACCTCCCGAACGCCTCCCCCCGCCGCAAGCTGGCGGCGGAGGCTGGTGTTTTTCTGCGACTTTCATGACATGCCCCGCGCACGAATCACCCCGCCTGGGGCGCAGGGTCACAGTGATTTCTGGGGGAGAGACGCGGCGCTCGGTCAGTGCGCTCCTATGGCGCGCTGCGCAAAGAAGGTCAGGTCCCGCGCGGATATGCATCTCGCTCGAGCAACTGAGATCCCCTCGGTACCCGAATGCAGCGCGGGCAGCGGTTGATTGTCCACGCCTCAACCCCGTCAATTCAGTCCGAATCAGGGCGTTGGCAGGGCGAGTTTGGTATATCACCCTGGTTGGTTGAGGCGGCGTGCTCGCGCGCTTCATCTCGGCGGCGAATCCGCTCGCCCAATAGGAGGTTCTGCATGTCCTTTCGCTTGTTCTCGCAGTTGTGCATCGGTGGTCTCTTGCTTGGAGCTGTCTCTGGCTGTGGCAGCGACTCCGACGACAGCTCAGGTGGTGGGGGCGTGGAGGGCTGCGACATCACGGTCAGCCCGGGAGACAACGACACCGAGACGCTGCAGACGGCCTTCGTCGACGCCCAGAGCGGCCAGACGGTGTGCATGACGAAGGGCACGTACACCATCACCAACCTGATCACGGTAGGGGCGACTCCCGGTCTCACGATCCGCGGAACCGGAGACAGCCCGGATGACGTGCTGCTCGACTTCACCGGCCAGACCGAGGGTGCCGTCGGCGCGCATGTTCGCCTGGATCCAGCCGAC
>JAUILJ010000054.1 GCA_030433055.1 Polyangia bacterium | reverse complement strand
CGGCGTCTGGGCGTCCACTCCGAGCAAGCGCCATGCTCCGCTGACCTTGCCGAAGTAGAGCAGCAGGTTCTGCGGGGCGATGAACGCGTAGTGGGTGATTGCCGCATCGACCGCCGCGGAAACGCGCTGCAGCTCCGCGCCGTACTCCTCGCTGAAGACCGCCCCGGTCATGGCCTGCGCCAGGCCAGCGAACTTGCCACCGCGGGTGCTGCCTCGCACGCAGTCATCGGCGACATCGTAGCTGTCCGTGTCGCACGAGAATCGAGGCACGCGGTCGTTCTTGGTGGCCCACGCCCCTCCCGCGCACACCGCCTGCGCGTCCCTGAGCATCGGCACACGACCGCTCGACAGGAGATCCTGGTAACTCTCGAACCGATCCAGGTTCGGAAAAGCGCCGGCGTTGGTCGCCGCCATCACACCCAGCTTCGGATCCACGAACGGGCGCTCGGCAAACGTCGCGTCGGCCAGGAACTCAGCGAGAAAGTCCTCGAAGCGCGCAGGCTTGGGGGCTTCCAGGTGCGGCCGCGCCGCGGGCTCCTCAGCCTGCTGTGGGGCAGCGACCTCGATCGGCGATCGAGCCTCCCGCGGGTCGGGGCTGCAAGCGCTCGACGCGAGAACGAAGCTGCCGAAGACGACGGCGGCCAGGAACCAGCGCAGGCTCATTGGCGGACTGTACCAACACCCGGGCCACATGGCGGAACTAACGCCGGAGCGGCTCTGGCTCATCCGCGTCCATCAAGTGGGCCCCGGCCTCGACGGCGTGGCAGTCTTGCAAGGTGAACGGTGGGGGAAAGCGAGGCGCGCGTGCGCCCATCATCGCAGTGCTCGCGCTGGCCTCGAGCTGCAGCGCGGAAACACCCCAGCTCGCCCCCAGCTCGCCCCCGGCCCTCGCCGACCCGGCGGTGGCTCGGGGAGCGGCCCCTGCTGAGCGCGGCGAAACCGCGGTCGGCGCTGAGCCAGCTCCCGCCGTGACCGACCCAGCGCCCTTCGGCAAGGTCTACAGCGTACGCTACATCTCCTGGGTGTGGGCACCCAGGGACCCTGAGAAGCCCCGCGGCAAATGGGTCAAGCTCGGGTTCATCCGCACGGGCTACGGCGTACCCCTCCGGGAGCCGGAGCTCGCTCCTCCCCGCGGAACCTGCCGCAAGGGCTACTACGCGGTCGAGCCCCGCGGCTTCGTCTGCGCCGACGGCACCACGACGCAGGATGCGAATCACCCAGTCGTGCGTGCGATGCAGGGCGCCGGCAAGGACCTGCTGGCGGACGACCCAAGCGCCGTGTTTCCTTACCACTACGCGTTCAGCATCGGCGCACCGATGTACGACCGGCTCCCGACACAGGAGCAGCACCGGCTGGTGATGATGCGCTTTCGCGAGCGCCCGCTCAAGCTCGGCGACTGGGCGCGGGGCTTTCAGGACCTCGCGGACGCTGGCCCCATCGAGCCCAACGGCCCCATGCCAGATTTCCTCGCGGAAGGGGGCAAGAGCCCGCTGGCCGGGGACAACCTGGTCCGCAAGAACCTGCCTCACGGCAGCATGGTCTCGTACTCTCGAGCCTTCGAGGCGGACGGTCGCGTGTGGTTGGTAACCCCCGATCTCACCGTGGTCCCGGCGGATCGCGTCCGCCCCTATCGGCCTTCGACCTTCCAGGGGGTCGAGCTCGGTAAGCTCGAGCTCCCCCTGGCCTGGGCTCGCAAGCAGCCGAGAGATCTCTACCGCATCCTGGCCGGAGAGGCGGAACCCAGCGGGGAGCAGCTATCGCCGGAGGCACCTATCGAGCTGAGCGGCGAAGAGCAGAAGGTCCACGGCGACCGCTACGTCAAGACCCGGGACGGCCGCTGGCTACGCCATGACCACGTCCGCATCGCGCGCCGGGTGAAGCCACCAAGCGCCATCCAGGGCGAGCGCACCTGGATCTACCTGTCGCTCATCGAATACACGCTGGTCGCTTACCGCGGGGCAACGCCAGTCTATGCCACGCTGCACGCACCAGGCCGCGGAGGCACCCATCGCGGCAAGGGCAGCGTACGCAACTACACGACTCCGCTCGGTGCGTTCCCGCTGAACTGGAAGGAGCGCTGGGGCACGATGAGCCCGGATCCGGGTGCGCCGACGAGCTTCTGGATCAGCGACGTGATGTGGACACAGTACTTCAAGCAACCCTACGCGCTCCACGGCGCCTACTGGCATGAGAGCTTCGGAGAGCGCATGAGCGCGGGCTGTCCAAACCTCGCGCCGAGAGACGCGCGCTGGCTCTTCGACTTCAGCGAACCCAAGCTACCCGACGGCTGGCAAGGCATCAGCCCGGCGCCAGGGGCTGAGAGCACATTGATCGTGCTCGGCAGCTGAAGCCGTCCGGCGCTCACGCGGCGCTGGAGCGGGCGCTGTCCGAGAGGCGCAGCGCCTGGGCGCTCAGCTGGGTCGCGATCACCAGGCCGTGCATCGTCAGCCGCACCCGGCCAGCGTCGACGAGGCCGCGTGCCTCCAGGCGGAGTAGTGCCTCCGCCGTTTCCCCACGGCTCAGGTTCAGGGCACTCCCGAGGCTCTGGGTCCCTGGGCGACGGGTGTCGCGGGATTGATGGAACAGCTCGATCAGGACTTGGTTGTCGGTGGCGGTCATGCACCCTTGGTAGCTGAACCACTGTAAGCCTGTCCAGTTTCTGACAAGCAGTACACAGCTTTTGTTCAGTATCTCCTCACCCCCAAACACTCCAATTATTTCATAGAGTTGAGCAAAGTCCGAGAGGGATCCGCGGGCTCCGGTAGCCTGTGCGGGTGCGAATTTCTTCCACAGGCCGCCGCTGGGTTTGGATCGGGTTAGGCGCGACGTTCCTCTGCCTGCTTCCGCTGACCAGCAGCCTGGTTCAAGGCGCGCCGGGGCCCTCTGAGGGCTCGCCGTCACGCGGAGGCGCAGCGCCTCGCAAGGCGACCGCTCGGGAGCTCGAGGCTCACACGCGCGTGTTCGCAAAGGCTGGAGACTGGGCGCTCTCCAACGCACAGCTGACGGCCGTGATCCGCAAGCGCGACGGCTGGCTCACCGAGCTGTGGCGGCGCCCGCTGATCCTGCCCAGCGTGCCAGCGCTTGGCGTCGACTCCCAGGTGGATGCGTTGTGGCAGTTCCATCCGGTGGCCAGCGTTGGCAAGAAGGACTATGCGTTCGTCGCCAAGTCGAGTCGCGCGCTGAGCGACGGCCTCGAGGTGACCAGCGAGGTCGAGCTGAGCGGGCATGTACTCCGCGCGGTAACTGTTTTCCGCGTGGATCCGCAATCGCCAAAGATCCTGCTCGAGACGCGCTTCAGCGCGGAGGGAGGCGCTGCAGTGGGAGCCCGGCTCGGCGACGCCTTCAAGTGGGGCAACGTGCAGTACTACGTGTCCGGCCTGGGTAAGCCCCGCATGTCGTACAAGGGCGGCGCCAAGTGGATCGGGCGCAAGGGCGCTCAAGGCGATCTGCTGCTGCGCCCGCTGCCGGGCACCAGCATGAGCCTGGATTACCGCGCGCGCATCCGCGGCTTCCAGGGCACGATCAAGGCCCACTACTTCCGGGAGCTTGGCGCCGGCAAGGAGCTGGTCGCCCGGCGCGAGCTGAGCTTCGAGCCCCTGCCCGTCGACCCTCCTGCGCCCACACCCACAGGGCGGCTCGAGGGCGAGCTGGTCGACGAACGCGGTCGCCCCATCGCTGGCAAGCTCACCATCGACCGCGTCGGGAGCAAGCAGCGGGTGTTCGACGAAGATGGCGGTCTCGATGGAGCCGACCGCTTCGCCTGGACGGGCAACGGCAAGCTCGCGATCCCGCTGCCGGTGGGGCGCTATCGGATCCTGGCGACGGCGGGACTCGAGCGCGACGCGCGGCGCTTCGACGTCGCGATCAAGCTGGGTGAGACCGCGCGCTTCCACGCTGAGCTGCCTCGAGTCCTCAGCACGCCGGGCTGGACCAGCGCCGACTTCCACCTCCACCAGGTCCCGAGCGTGGACGCGGACATCTCCTTGCCCGCCCGTGTCGTCTCCATCGCCGCCGAAGGCGTCGAGCTGGCGGTCGCGTCGGACCACTACGTCGTCACCGACCTCGAACCAACCCGACGAGCACTGATCCGAGACGGCGTGCTCGCGACGGACTTTCAGAGCGTCGTCGGCTGTGAGGTGAGCACCCTGGGCAACCGCTTTGGACACTTCAATGTCTTCCCGTTGGCGCTGGACCGCAACGTGACCTACCAGGACACGACGCCTCGAGGCCTGTTCACCAGCGCGCGCAAGGCCTCTCCGCACGGAATCTTGCAGGTGAACCATCCCCGCTGGGACCCCGCCATCAGCTATTTTTCAGCGTTCGAGGTCAGCGACCGAGACGGGAGCCCCGGAAAGCCAAACTACGACCCAGATTTCGACACCATCGAGGTCTACAACGGTGACGATGCGCGCGACCTGCAGAAGGTGCGTCAGGTGCTCAGCGACTGGCTGCATCAGCTGGGCCGGGGAAGGCGCTACACGGCGACCGGCTCCAGCGACTCGCACAAGCTGGGGATCCTGGACCCAGGGCTGCCTCGCACCTTCGTGAGGTGTCGCGATTCGAAGAGCGACGCCGACGACTTCAAGGCGCCGCTGGATGAGTGCCTGAAGGCGCTCAAGGCCGGAAAGGCACAGGTCACGAGCGGGCCCTTCATCGACGCGCGGGTGCTGGGCAAGGGACCCGGGGAGACTGCGACGTTGAAGCGCTCGACGTTCGAGCTCGAGGTCAGCGTACAGGCCGCGCCCTGGATTGACGTGAGCCAGCTGGAGGTGCTCGCTGGATCCGATGGGAAGCGGATCCATTTTCAGACGTTCAAGCAGACGCGCGGGAGCGTCGAGCGGTTCCGTGGGAAACTGAAGCTCAGTCTACCGGAGGGGAGTTCGTTCATTGTGGTGGTTGCGCAGGGGAGTCGCGGATTGCCCAATGTTTCGCGGGAATACACGGTGCCGTTCGGGTTTACGAATCCGATCTATTTGAAGAGCGGGGGTTAGGGCTAGGGCTAGGGTTAGAGTTCGAGTGGGGGCGGGGGTTCGGGCTGGGGTTGGAGTGGGGGTTCGGGCGAGAGTTCGAGCTTGAGCGTGCGCGTTAGGCTGGCCGGGCATCGGCTTCGCCTGGCCCGGCAGGGGGTTAAGGCTCGCCGGCATCGGCTTCGCCTGGCCCGGCGGTTGTCGGTGGGCCGGGCATAGGCTTCGCCTCGCCCGGCGGTCGCCTTTTTTCCGCGTGGCTTTTCTGCAACCCTCACTCGAACTCGAACCCTCGCTCGTTCGATCATTCCGATTTTGCCGGCGTGCTCGGCGCTGTCCAGGCCGGGGCCGGGCTGCGCCCGGTGCTCGCTGCGCTCGCAGCCTGGACAGCGCCTGCGACTCGCCGGCGGAGGGACCGGGTGATCGAAAGGAGGTCACCCGATGCTCGATACTTACCCGTTCATTCTCGAAACCATCACTCTGATTCGGCCGTTGGCCGGCGCGCTTTTGCCGCGCGGATGCGGCTCGCCAAGGAGATGCGCGAGGCACACCGGCGGGGGGAAGAGCTGAACCTCAGCAAGGACGAGCTCGCCTTCTACGACGCGCTCGAGGTCAATGATAGCGCGGTGAAGGTGCTGGGCGACGACACGCTCAAGCTGATCGCGCGGGAGCTAGTGGAGACCGTGCGGAAAAACGTCACCATCGACTGGACCGTCAAGGAGTCCGTGCGGGCGAAGGTGCGGGTGATCGTGAAGCGCATCCTGCGCAAATATGGGTACCCGCCGGACAAGCAGGAGGCGGCGACCAACACCTTATTGCAGCAGGCCGAGCTGCTCACTGAGTTCTGGTCTGCTGGCGCGCCAACGTAGTCGACCTACTTACGCTCGAGCTCTTCGACGTCCGCAAGGTCCTTGTGCCGACCAGCCGCACGCTTGTTCTTCATCAGCGCGAGCCTTCCGATGTACGGGATCCGATGACCGCTGATCCCGAAGAACTGACAGTCTTTCGCTGCTTCTTCGAATTTCACGCCGGAGATCTGCGACAACACCTTCACCTTCAACGGAGGCACACCGAAGCGATAAGCATCGCCCTCCGTCGCAAAGTGATCTGGGGCTACGCCGTGGGCTTGCAGCGGTGCACCAAACGCAGACAGCGCTTCGAACACACGTTTCGAATTCGCGGCCGAAGGGTCCACAGAGACGTCCAAGTCGTCAGTACCGCGAACCAGGCCGTGGAGCACGACCGCCCATCCTCCGACCACCAGGAACTCCGCCCCAGCCTCGCTGAGCTCGACGAGCAAGTCCGCGAAGTCTTGTGGGAGCAAGTCTTCACTGGCCACTGCCGGGCCCACATTTGAACGTCTCCCCCGGCCACTCAGCACGAGGCACTCGAGCGTCGCCACGGATTTGCATGTGGTAAAATATCAGCCGGGTCGCGGCGGCCAGGCGCTCCTCTGGCGAGAAGGTGGCGTAAGGCAGTGACTTCGGGGTGCCGAGCGGCGCGACTTCCCCGACCAGCAGGTCACGTCGCCTCCGCGCTCTCTCGGCCCGGGCTTGCTTCGCTGCAGTCGTCACCCTGAAATAGTAGCAACTTCTCAGGCCCTACGGCACGGTCGTGATGCGCCCCGAGCCGCGCAGGCTGATGATCACGTCGCCGTTGGGCGCGACGACCATCCCGATTGGCTCTTCGTTCGTGAAGGAGACGCGGTCGATCTCCGCGAACGTCGTGGCATTGAGACGGATCACCTCCGCGGTGTCGCGGCTGTTGACCCACATGCGGCCGTCGCTGGTGAAGGCGAGGCCCTCGGGTGCGCTGACCGCGGGCGTCTGAATCACCGTGGAGACGAACCCACCGCTGGAGTCGAAGCGCTGGACCACGGAGTTCGTGCGACCGCTGACGAACAGCTCGCCGCTGGGCCCAAACACCATGCCCTCGGGGCTCCCGAGCTCTGCAGTCGTCGCGAACACGCCAAGGTCGGTGCCGCTCGGAGAGAAGCGAACGACGGCGCCAGTGTTACGCGAGCTGACGTAGAGGTTGCCGCTCGCGTCGAACACCATCGAGTTCGGCAAGTTGAACGTCGTCGTGGCGAAGGTGTCGATGAACGCCCCCGTGGTGCCGTCGAAGCGTACGACGGAGTTGGCGCCGCGAGAGGTGACGTAGAGCGTGCCGTCGCTCGAGACCTCCACGTCTTGCAGATCGGTGATACCGGTCTGCGTTGCGAAGGCGGATGCGACGCTCGGGCTGGCGGGGTCGATGCGGTACACGGTGTCCGACTCCACGACCAGCAGCGCGCAGTCGTTTGCAAACGCCACACCTTCGGGAGAGTTGCCGGGCAGTGTGACGCCGCCCGCAGGCAAACCTGGCCACGTACAACTCGGTCCTCCGCCGGTGCCGCCGGTACCTGCTGCACCGCCGCTCGCGGAACCTGCGCTGCCTGCCGCGCCACCGCTACCGGCGCTGCCAGACGTACCGGCGCTGCCTGCCGCGCCACCGGTGCTTGCGCCAGCGGTGCCCCCTGCGCCCGCAGCTCCCGAGCTGCCGCTCGCTCCCCCAGCAGCCGCGCCTGCGGCGCCGGCGCTTCCTCCAACACCCGAAGTGCCCGCCGCAGCACCGGCCCCACCCATCGCGCCGCCCATGCCTCCGTTGCCAGCCGCGCCTCCGTTGCCACTGACGGCGCCGCTACCACTGCTCCCGCCCTGGCCGCCGCTCGTCCCACCAGCGCCCATCCCCGTTGCAGCTCCGGTTCCCCCTGTCTTTCGAGTGGTGTCTTCCCCATCACACGCGGCGAGGCAGGAGAGAGTGCAAAGTGCAGAGAGTGCGTAGGTGACGAAGCGCATTTGGGAGGCATCCTACACGACTTGGCCAGGGCGCGGGCGGGAGTTGCGGCAGAGCCGAAGGAATCGTCGCTCCCCCACGGCAACACCCGCGGTAGAGCGCGACACTCGTGACACCTGAAGCCTGGGTTTGCGACCGTTCAGCAGGCCAACATCAACGTCGCTGCAGCGTGCAATGACCGGCTGCGCTCAGTAGCCCCATACCGTCAGCGCTGCGGTCTCATCGGGACTCAGGTCGGCGCGGGAGCCTGACTTGCCCACGCGACGGGCTTCCATCTCGAGCTTGTGGGTGGCGCGCCACAGCGCTCGTGCCGCGATCGGGCGCGACTCGAACGCGTCGGAGACGCACGCAGGATCGACGTCGAGCTCGCACAGCTCCGGCTTGCGCCCGAGCCGCCCAGACAACAGCAACAGACCCCAGCGCGAGGAGTAGTCGTTGCCCAGCGTAGCCTCGAGCGGGCGCCCCAGCGGGGGCTCGACTCCAACCGCAGACTGGTACAAGTCCGTGCCATCGAGCCGCCGTGCCGGTTTCAGCTCGAACGCCGCTAGAATCGTAGTCGCGATGTCCATGGTGGTCGTAGGCAGGGTGACCTGTGTGCCCGATAGTTCTCCGTGCGGAAATTTCACGTAGAGCGGCGCCAGCAGGCGGTCCTCGCGCAGCGGAGGTGCCGGGTCGAAGGGCACCTCGGGAGGATCGCCCATGGGCACGTCTCCCACCACGATGATGAGGGCGTCGTCGTAGGCGCCCTTCTTCTTGAGCAGGGCGAGCAGCTTGACCAGCTCTGCGTCTTGCTTGATGAGCGCTGCGTCGTGGAACGCGTGGAGGCGCTGCCAGTCCTCCGATGCGAGGCGGCGGCTACTGGCCCGCCGGCGAGCGCGCACGTCATGCAAGATGATGGCACCGCGCCGGGCGCGCAGCAGACCACCGTACTCCTGAGGTGGCAGCTGGCCCGACTCCGCGGTGGTCAGGTCCCATGGCGGGTGTCCGCCGCGCAGGTGGGCGACGACGAGCCGGCGGCTCTTGGACTCCAGCTGCTTGTCGAGCCACGCGGTAGCCTGAGTGAGCGGCTCCGACCCTGGCAGGTCCTTGACCGGCGAATACTCCTCGAAGCGATCCCAGCCGCGGTTGAAGCCAAAACCAGCGAAGCTCGTCGGCACGCCGGTGAACATGGCCGTCCGGCCACTCGCTTGCTTGAGCACCTCAGCGACGCTCCGCATTTCCTCGGGGACACGACCCACCGGGTCCTGCAGACCATGGGCGCGGGGCGACATCCCCGTGAGCATGCTCGCGACGACTGAGGTGGAGACCGTCGTCGGGGTCCTGTAGCTGGTGAAGGTCACCCCTGCGCGCATCAGCTCCGCCAGGCCCGGCAAGTCCCTCGGCGGTGAAAAGGGCGGGACCCGACGGCGGTCGATCCCAGAAAGCACGACCAGCACCACGGTGTTCGTGCTCGGTGTGACCTGTCGCCCGGTCACGCCTCCGAGCTCTAGCTCGGGATCTCCAAACACCAGGCGCCCCGAGTCGACGCCAGAGGCTGCCCGCAGCTCGATCGCGACGAGCCGGTCTGCGTACTCGGTCAGGTCGATGTGCACAGGCGTCCAAGAGCTACCCGGGCCTCCATGGAGTTTTCTCCGCTGGAGCACCAAGGGTTGCTTCCCGTCCTCCAGCAGCCTCAGCTCGGCGTCTCCTTTCCCCGTACCCCAGAAGCCGAGGTGCACGTTGAACGCCGCCCCCGAGGGCACCCACAGCGGGCAGCGCACGGCGCTGGGAGCAGGCAGCGTGAGCGCTGAGCGCGGCTCGCCATCGATCGCGATGTCCCGTACGATGTCTTCTTCGCGCAGGGGTGAGAACGTCGACTTGATGTCATCGGCTGCGCCCAGCCGGATCCAGTCCACGTCGACTCGCCCCTTGGGAGTCGATTTTCCGCGTAGATTTAATGTGACGGTGTGGCGCCCGGGGCCGAGCTTGGTGTCCAGGGTCCGAGTGCGCACGTTCTCGATCTCATCACCGAGCTTGAGCGTCGCGACGTAGCGGTCATCCAGGTACACGCCAGCGCGGTTCACGCTGCCTGCCGCGCCGCGCAGCTCGACGAAGGGCTCCTCGAGATCTGCATCCAGCCAGAAGTCGTAGGCGACCTTGCGCGCGTCGATGCGGGCTACCTGGGTGCCTTCGCGGTCCACCGACTGGGTGTCGACGAAGGGCCCAATCGAGAACTCTCTGCGCGCCTGTGCGTCCTTGCCGGCGAGGTCCACGAAGGCGCCACGGTGATACAGGTCACAGCGACCCAGCAAGCTGATCAGGCTGGTGCGCCGCGCCTTGGGTGCGTCGCTCGCCGCGCCCGCGTCACCCGTGGAGGCCACCGGCTGCAGGCTGGACTTCGGCTCGTCGTCATCGTCGCAGCCGCTCCCGGCGACGGCCAGGAGACACAGGGCCATCACGGGAAACTGGCGGAGCCTGCCGAGAGCGCTCATCACACGCCCCACTTGTCCCCATGTTGGGGCCGGGTCAAGCGATCCCGGAAGGAAAGCCGAAGAATGTCAGGCTTTCCGCCCCTGCACTGGACTACTCCTCGTCCTTGGCGCCCTGAACCTCGAAGAGTGTCGTCCGCTGCGCCTCGATCTGGACGCCCTCTTGCTTTAGCTCCTCGCCGTTCAGCTTGATCACCACGTCATGCTTTCCAGTTCCGAGCGGAACCCGACGCCGTGGACCACGACCGACGAACATACCGTCCACATAGATCGAGTGGCGCGCGCCAGTGTTCAGCTCCAGCAGGCCCTTGTCTGCGTCGAGGGTGATGTCGTCGGGGGCATCCCCGGTGGTCAGCTTCACCTTGGCGCCGACCTGGGCCTCTTGCTTCTTCTTCGCCGCAGGCTCGGGCGCAGGCGCTGCCTCGGCGCTGGGGTCCTCCAGGGGAGCCTCTGCCGCCGCCGCGGGAGCCTGCTCGGGCATTCCGGTCTCCGCCGCAGCGCCCGGCGCCATCAGCATCCGCACCCCAAAGTACGCGACCAGGCCCGCCGCCGCAGCAGCTCCGATCGTCCCCGCCCCACGCAACCACTTCGGGCCGCTCGCCTTGGTCGAGCCACTGGCCGCCATCGCGGCGGGGGTCTCATCCTCCAGTCGAGGCATCGGGCCCTTGTCGATACGACGCACTCTGGGTTCATCGAAGCGAATCGACTTGGTGCTCGGCAGGCTCGGCGCTGAATCCGCGTCGTCGGCCTCAGGCGCTTCGACCTGCTGCGCGTCGCGCTTCGCATCGAGCGCCTTCAGGCCGATGCTCGGCTCGGCTGACGCGGGCTCTTCCTTCACTGCGTCGCCAGTACGCTGTACGGGGCGAGCCTCAGCCTCTTTCCGCGCGGCTTCAGCGATGGTCTTCAGGCTCTCGGAGAGCTTGACCTCCGGTTTGGCCGCCTTGCGCGTCGCCTGAGGGCCCTCTCCCGGCCCGAGACCGATCTGCGTGTCCACCTTGGGCTTCGCGCGCGCGACCGGTACCGAGTCCGAAGACTGTTCGAGCACTTCCGCCGCGGGGCTCTCTGCCGCGCCAGCGGGCGCGCTCGGCTCGCTCCTGGCCTCGGCCCTCGGCGCAGCTGGGGAGGCTGCTTCAGCCTCAGATCCCTGACCGGCCGCCTCCGGGGCTTCGCTCGACGCGTCCACCGACATACTCGCTGCCGTTGGAGGTGCCTCACTGAACTCCGGTGCGGCGCTGGGCGCTGCCTTCTCCGGAGCAAACTCGACCGCCTTCGTAGGCGGAAGCGGGGCCGTGTGCTCGAGCTTCTCGCCCGGCTTCGGCATCACCACCGTCTTGATGGCGGGCGACTTGCCTTCCACCGGGGCGCGACGTTCGAGGCCCCCGATCAGCTCACTTCGGAGGCTCTTGGCTGGGCCTTCGATCTCTTTGGTGGGGGGGAGGGGTGCGGTGTTCCCCTGGGCCGCCTCCAGCGCTTCCGCGGAGGGCTCTGGACGCGCCTCCTCGTCATTCTTTGCGGAAATGGGACCGACCGTACCCAGCGGCTGAGTGCCCTCTTTGCCCCCGAGATCGAGCACTGGCCGCGGCGCGGCGGGGGGTGCTGTCGCCGTCGGCGACTGGATGATCGGAGGATCGGAAGGCTCCCGCTCCGACGCGGCGTCCGCCTCGGCGACACTTGCCTCAGGGGCGACACTCTCACTCGCTTCAGGCGCGGCACTCGCTTCGGGCTCGGCGCTCGCTTCGGGCGCGGCGCTGTCCTGAACGTCGCTGGCCTCAGGCGCCACTGAGTTCGCATCCGCCGCGGCCGCCATCGAGGACTGTTCGCTCGCGTCTTCGTCACCCAGGGTGGCGATCGGCGGCGCGCTCGGCTCCTCGGCGTCCCAGCCGTCGTCAGCGGTGTCGCCAACGGGGGGAACCACCGAGGCGCTCAGGCCTTCCGCCTCAGCCACCACGGGTGACGGCTCAGGCTCCACGTCGACCTCGGAGTTGGCGATCGCCTGCCGTGCCGCTTCGGTCACGCTGAGCAGGGTGGAGCTGCGCTTGAACTCGATCTTCCGCACGGGCAGCTTGGCGATGTCCTCCTCCGCCGAGCTCGGGTCACCCAGGTCCCTCGCCTGCTCGGACTCTTGAGCCGGCGGGTGCTCGCTCAGGTGATCGAGGACGCTCTCGATTTCCTCTTCGTCCTGAGCGCTGAGCGCACTCTCGTCTTCCGCCTGGTCCAGCAGGCCGGAGAAGTCTGCTTCGTCCTCCGAAGATGCCGGCTGGGAGAACGCTTCTTCGATGCCAGGCGCCTCATCCACCTCGGGCGGCACCGAGGATTGCTCGAACCTCAGAGTGAACTGAGGCGGCTCGAGGCTCTCCATCACCGGCGGCGGTTCACCCGTCGCGGTGACTTCACCCATCAGCTCCGCCGCGCGGGGCAACAGGTCCTCCGCGCTCTGGGTGACGATGGCGCGCACGCCACCGTGTTGCGCCAGGTCCAGCAGCACGGCCTCGACCAAGCCGACCTCGACGCCCTCCTTGAAGAGTTGCCGCACGGGAGTGCCCTGGGCAATGCGCCGCGCGACGTCTCGCGCGGCGTCCGGGGTCGCACGCATGTAGGCGTCGAGCACGGCGGGATCGAGCGCCACCTGGTTGACCTCGAAGAGCCGGCCTTCGCCGAGGGCAGCGCGAGCGCCACGAGCCAAGCGAATCGGCTCCTCCAACACGGCGAACAGATCATGCTCGAAGTCACGCTGAACTTCGCCTTCGCTCGGCCTGACGGCGAAGCGGCCCGCGCTGACACCGAGCAGCGCGGCGATCACCTGCTTGCCTCGGACGCTGGTGCCCTCCTCCGATGTGCGGGTCGCTGACACCGGCTTGCCGCGGCGGATCTCGACCTCATACAGGTACGCCGCATCACGCACCGTCAGCGCGCTGTTGGGCAGTCGCTTGCATGCGAGCTGGAGCACCAGCCGGGGGGTGATGTCCCCGAGGCGGCCCTTGACCTCTCCACCCGTCGACAGGCGCGCCTCGATCCGGCTGCGTGGGCGCAGCACTTCGCGCAGCCGCTGCACCACCAGCGAGCCGTCCGCTTCCTTCTTGAGGTAGCCATCGGCGCCGGCGCCCAGCTCGCGCACCCGCTGCAGCATGTCCTCTTTCCAGGACAACAGGATCACCGGCACGTCGCGCACAGCGATGTCACCCTTTACCGCACGGCAAAGCTTGAAGCCGTCCAGCTCGGGCATCAAGATGTCGCTCACCACGGCGTCCGGCCAGTGTCGCTGTGCCAGCTCCAGGGCGCGGCGACCATCATGGGCCTCCATCACCTGAGCGCCCGCGCTACGCAGCAGACCGCTGATGAACCACGTCACTGCGGGGTCGTCGTCAGCGACCAAGATCAGCCGGCCGTCGAGGGTGACATCGTCAGCGACTCGGCCACCGGTGCTGCGCTCACCGGCGCGGCGCTCTCCAGTCACCCAGGGCGCTACATGGATCGCGCCCTCGGGTCCACGGGGGTCGAAGCGGACGTTCCCACCGGAGCGCACGGTCACGACCTCGCGGATACGCGCGATGGCGCCCCAGACGGCTGCCAGGACCTCGGAACCGTCACCCAGATTGACCAGGCGCTCGACGGTCGCCGGATCCACTGTCCCTCGCAAGCCCTCTTCGAGCTCGCTCGCCACACGGGTGGCGAGCTTCTCCACGGTGAGCTCTCCGAAGCCGCGCAGCGCCTCTGGCTTGCTCGCGCTGCGGCCGAACACGTCGAGCACCGTCGCGCGCAAGGTGCTGGGGCTCACCGGCTTCGGCAGCACACGGTTGACCCCGAGCTTCGCCAGACCAGACGCTGCCTCCGGGGAATCGAAGGACCCCACCACCACAACCGGAGCGATCTCCAGGGCGGCGTCGCCAAGCAGCGCCTCGATCAGCTCCTGCGCTCCCGGCCGATCGTAGTCCACCAGGATCACGTCGGGGGCGTTCTCGAAGGCCAGGCTGCGCGCCCGCATCAGGCTCTCGGTTCGCTCCACTTCCAGGGCATGACCCGTCGCGAAGGCCAGCTCACTCTTCAAGGAGTCGGCGAGCGGCGGTGTGCCGAAGACCAGCGCGTGCATCGGATACGATCGCCCGGCGTTGGCCGCGGGCTTTACCGCGCGGAATTGCCCTGAGCCTCCCGGACTCAGCACCAGGCTCGGCATCAGCTCGAGCCGCTTCACGAGCTGACCCGCTCGTTCGTGACTCAGAGTCCCCGAAACTTCAGCCTCTACTTCGCTGAGCGCCTCGGCCAGGCCATCGAAGGCGAGCACCTGCGCTGCGGCCTTCAACGCGTGAAGTCGCCGCTGCGCGGACGCCTGGCGCTCTGCGGCGTCTGGCGCTTTACTCAATGATTCCAGCAAGTTGCGGATAAACTCCAGCCTCCGCCCCAGGCTCTGAACGAACTCGGTGCGCGCTGCGACGACCGCCTCAGGCTTCTCTTCGGCTCCCGGACCCTCGACCATGGTCGGCCGTTATCATGCCACGCCCGAGCCGGGCACGTTTCCTGCGAACTTATGTAGGGGCTCCGCCCGAGCTCTCGGACGCACGGGACGCGCCCCCTCGGCGGTGCGTCCTGAGCCCGATTTGCTTAGCTTTCCGCGATTCGGCGCCGCACCCAGGCCGCCGCGGCGTCCGTGCCCAGAGACCCACCGAGGTCCTTGGTCACCTGCTTCTCAGCCAGGGCCGCGGTGACCGCCGCTTCGATGCGCCGCTCCTCGTCGGGCCAACCCAGGAAGCTGAGCAACGCGCCCACCGTCAGCAGCGCCGCAAAGGGGTTGGCCACATTCTTCCCCGCCAGGGGCGGTGCAGAGCCATGCACGGGCTCGAACAAGCCAACCCGATGGGGATCGGCCGGATGCACATTCGCGGAGCAGGCCATGCCGAGGCCACCCTGGAGGCCCGCGCCCAGGTCCGTCACGATGTCACCGAACAGGTTGTTGGTGACGATGACCTCGAACTGACTTGGGTCCTGCACCAGGTAAAGACACAGCGCGTCGACGTAAACGTGTGCCCGCTCGATCTCCGGGTAACGCTTCCCCACCTCATCGAAGACGCGCAGCCACAGCTCGTGGGCGTGTCGCATGGCGTTCGACTTGTCAGCCATGTGCACCTTCTTCCGCCCATGGCTCTTGGCGTACTCGAAGGCGGCCACGATGATCCGCTCCACGCCATAGCGGGTGTTGATGTCTTCGTTGATCGCGACCTCATGGGGCGTGTTGCGGCGCATTTGTCCACCGACTCCCACGTACACGCCCTCGGTGTTCTCGCGAAAGACCACGAAGTCGACGTCGTCCTTGGTCTTGCCCTTCAGCGGCACCAGGTCGTCGGAGAGCGCGCGCACGGGGCGGATGTTCGCGTACAGGTCGAAGCCAAAGCGCAGGCCGAACAAGATGTCCCTGGCGTGGGCCATATCGGGGACCCGCGGGTCACCCAGCGCACCCAGGAACACGGCCGCGCAGTCGTCGTGGATCTTCTTCTTCACTTCCTCGGGGAAAGTCGTACCATCCTTCAGGTAGCGCTCGGCTCCCAGGTCGAGGTCCCACAGCTCGAGGGGGAGCCCGCCTTCCCGTCCGTACCACTCGAGGAGCAGGCGCGCCTCGTGGGTCACCTCGGGTCCGATGCCGTCACCGCCGATCAGCGCAATGGTCTTGGAGCTCATCGAACCTGCATACGAGTGCGCCCTGCCAGGAGCAATATGCAGTATGCGTCGGCCGCGGTGCTCCTCACCCCAAACCCGGTCCGAGGCAGCCAGAGACCCTGAGACAGCGCGTTCGGGGTCTCAACGCGTCGCAGCGTAAGAGGAGCTGGGCCGCTTCTATTTCGGGGGGGAGAGGGTCAAGGCCCCTGTCCCGCGACCTGCTCCACACTCATCCGGATCAGCGCCGCCGCCTGCGCCGGATCAGCCTCGTCCACCGCTCCCAGCAACGCGAACGCCTCCAGCAGCGGCACCTCGGCGACCGAACACGCTGCCTCGAGGAAGGGCGACTCGCGGTCGTCGAGGCGCACCACCGCGGCGGCTCCCGCGAGGCACAGGGGCCACAGCGGGGCGTAGGCCTCGAGCTCCGGCAACGCGATGATGTCGAGATCGACCGACTCCCCGAGTCGGATCGAGGCGATCACGTGAGGCACCGGCGCGGTGGGGGTCGACTCGGCCGGCGGAATAGCGTCCGCGATGCGCCGGGTCGCGTGACCCAGGCCGCCGAGGCGCTCGGGCGGCCCG
>JAUILJ010000053.1 GCA_030433055.1 Polyangia bacterium | reverse complement strand
ACTCTTGGAGCCCATGTAGCCGAGCTTGCGCGCCAGTTCACGCCCGCTTCCACTCACTTCTTGAGCCACCTCATGTATCGCCGAGAGCCAGCCAATCGGGTACCACCCCCCCGCAACGATGCGCCCGTACCGCAGCCCTTCGGCTAGCTCCTCTGGCAACTGCTCCAGGATCTGTTCTTGCCCCCGGGAACCAAACAGCGCTCCCAGGTTGGAGTAGATCCCTCGCAGCGGAAGGCCGTTGCACAAGCCCACGTCGACTGGCTGCACACGGATGCGCGCGCTGGAGTTTCCGTCAACCGGGTCACGCCCTGAGAATCCGGAAGACCTGGGGCCCATTGACGAGTCTCTGGCCATGGTTCTGTGGCTGCCTGAAGGCCGATCGCTGCCCAGCTCTTGGCTCCCGGGACGACCAACGCCCGGGGCGCCCCTGTGCGCTCCATCCCTCATGAGGTTGACCCTAGCATGCTGGCACCAGCACATTCGCGAACAAAGATCGGATGCGATCTCGGCTGCCTCGCGGCAACGCACGGCGACTCATCCGCGGTCTGACACTGACTGGCGTGACCACCCAATCCCTCCCTCTCGAGACTGCTGCCCCTGCCCCCCGCTGCGGGCGCAAGGACTCATACGCGGGCCTCGAGCTACACCTGCCCACCCCACCGCGCCTGAACGCTTCAGCAGCTAGAACGCCGAGCCGTCAAGCCGACGCGCAGCGCCCGACGGCGCTGACGAAGCGCGCGCCCCTGAAGCTGATTTCATATAGAAAATCCGGCCAGGCGCTGGGCGAACCAAGACGAGCCCAGCTCAGATCCAGCACAGGTAGACTGGCTGACCGGAGGCTCTTTTTCCATGACCCAATCTCCCCACGTGTTTTTCCGCCGCCCCGTATCCGGTGTGTGCGTTCGCTCGGCAACCCTGCTCGTCGCAGCGCTCAGCCTCGTTGCGTGCGGCGATGACGGAGGCGACTCCGGTGGCGCTGACGGCGGCAGCTCGGCAAGCGGGGGCAGCGGGGGCAGCGGTGGATCCGGGAATGCCGCTAGCGGCGGCAGCTCGAACACTGGCGGTTCCGCCGGCAACGGCAGCGGAGGTGACGGCGGGAGCAGCAACGGCGGCACCGGGGGAAGCGGGAACGCTGGCTCGGGGGGCGCCGGAGGCAGCGGAGGGGGCCAACCGAGCGGCAGCGTTCCCTTGTTCGTCGCCCAGGGTCACCTGGGTCGCACGCTGATCAGTTGCGACGACGGTCAAACCTGGACCGCCGACCGATCCGACGACGCGCAGCACACGTGCTGGAGTGGAGACGCCAACGACATCGAGTGCGACCACCAACCCACCGCGGGCCGCGGCTTGGTCTATGTGCCGAGCGCCCAGGACGAGCCCGGCTACTTCGTCACCACGTTTGGCTGGGGCCCGCCAGGCGAGATCCGTCGCAGCAAGGATGGCGTCACCTGGACACCCACGCTCCAGGGCACCACGTTCGCGAACCTGGCCTACGGCAACGGCACGCTGATGGCCGGCGCTCACGTGCCGAAGCGATCGACGGACGACGGAGCCAACTGGGAGGACGTGGCTGACCCGATGCTCAGCGTGTGGAACGCCCGAGACATCGGCTACGCGGCGCACGGAAACGGGCTGTTCATCGTCGTCGGTGGTGACGGAGGCGAGCAAGACATCGTGCTCTCCGCCGACGCGGGTCAGAGCTGGTTCCACCCGGATACGCTCCCCGGCGCCTGCGGCGCCAATGTACGCGGCATCGCGTACGGCGCTGGGACCATCGTCGTGATGGGAGAGACCACGGCGTGCCACTCGACCGATGGCGGAAAGACCTTCATCGCCCAGGACATGGGCGCCAACATCTCGTCCAAGGTGCTCTGGGACGGCTCGCGCTTCATCGCCTTCAGCCCCGGCAAAGCGCACACCTCGAGCGATGGTCAGAGCTGGAGCAGCGCGGATCTATCTCAGAACATCAACATCGGCGCGGTGGCGGTGAGCCCCGAGGGTACCTTCGTCGCGGTGCGCGGCGGCTGGCAGGTCTGGTACGACGAGCAGGAGTTCTATCGCTCCACCGACGGCGTCAACTGGACCACTCTGCCTCAGAGCGCCTTCAATGGCGGCCATCCCATCAACTTCATGACCTTCGGCTACGCTGCTCCGAGCAGCGCCTGCCCCGCACAATAGCCCAGGGAGCGGACTCCCCCGCCCTTCTCGCGAGCGCGCCGTTGGCCTTGACCGGCGGCGCCAGCGCGCGGCTCGAAGGGATCGCAATTGCCCTCGCCAGGGCGCTTGGTTAAGTCGGGCGCGTGGGCTTCTTCGAGTTCGAGAAACGTTGGCTGCGCTCCATCTTCAACTGCGTGATCCCTTCGGGGGCTAGCCGCGTACTTCCTGAAGGCGGGGCCGATGTTCCCCTCGACGGCTTCATCGAAGACCTGCTGGAGCACGCGCCGGCGCAGTTCTGCCTCGGCATGCGCGCCTGCACCTGGGCCATCACCTGGGCCCCGCTGGTGGTCCTCGGGCGCTTCCGGAGCTTCCACGGCCTCAGCAGCGAAGAGCAGTACCGCGTCCTCGACGTGATGCGCTCGAGCAACGTCTACCTGATCCGTGAGATGCCGTTGCTCTTCAAGACCATCGGCTGCCTCGGCTACGGCGGGCTGCCGCGCATCCAGGCGCGCCTCGACATCGAACCCCGCGACTCCACGGACCCTGAGTGGGCGCGCAAGGGAGCCAAACAATGAGCCGCGCGGAAACAACCTCAGGCCCGGCATCTGGAATCCTGGGGCTCGCCGACGTGCAGAGTCAGGCGCTGGTGGAAGACAGCGCGGACGTAGTCATCATCGGCAGCGGCGCGGCGGGCGCGACGGCGGCCCGTGTACTCACCGACGCAGGCCTCGACGTCATCCTGGTGGAAGAGGGCGCCCATCTGCCCACGGCAAAGCTACGCTCCGACGCCTACAGCTCCTTCAAGCACCTGTGGCGTGACATGGGCTTTCAGGTCGCGGAAGGCCGCGCCTTCACTCCGGTGCTCCAGGGGCGCGCAGTGGGCGGCACCACGGTGGTCAACGGAGCAATCATCCATCGCCTGCCAGAACCAATCTACGATCTGTGGGCAGCCGAGCACGCGGTGGACAAGAGCTTCAGCTACCGACAGCTGACCGACGTCTTCGATCAGCTCGATCGCGAGCTCTCGGTCGGACCAGCACCGGACGCAGTCTTCGGTGTCAACAACCAGCTGATGCAGCTGGGGGTCGAGGGCATCGGCGCCCGGGGCAATCGCATCCGGCGCAACGTCAAGGATTGCCAGGGCTCTGCCCACTGCAATCAGGGCTGCCCGACGGGGCGCAAGCAAAGCATGGACGTGTCGTATGTGCCGCAGGCGCTCGCGCGAGGGGCGCGCCTCTACGCTCAGTGTCGCGCGGAAACGCTTCATAGCAAGTCGGGGCGGGTTTCGGGGGTGAGGGGCCGCTTCTTGGACCCCGTGACCAAGCAGAAGGGGCCCCGTTTCAGCTTCCACGCTCGCCGCGCCGTGGTGCTGTGTGCCAGCGCCATCCAGACACCTCAGCTCCTGCAAGCCAACGGCTTCGGGCGCGCCAGCCAGCTCGTGGGCGAGCGCTTGCAGTGCCACCCAGGCACCGGCGTCGTGGGCGTCTTCGACAATCCGGTCAAGCTATCGTTCGGCGCCACTCAAGGCTTCGAGACCACTCACTTCTGGCACGAGCGCATGAAGTTCGAGAGCGTCGCCATGCCCCTCGAGTTCGCCGCGGCGCGCTTGCCGGGGATCGGCCCCGAGCTGATGCACGAGCTGGAGAGCTTCAACCACCTGGCGATCTGGGGTGTCCAGGTGCGCGCCCAGGCGTTTGGCAGCGTGCACAAGAACCTCTTCGGGTCGACCAAGATCCAGTACGACATGCTGGACAGCGACATCGAGATCCTGAAGCTCGGCGTCCAGCGCCTGATCCGCATGATGTTCGCCGCTGGCGCCAAGCAGGTGCTACCTGGAGTGCACGGCTTGCCCGATCGCATCGACTCCGCAGACGAGGCCGAGCGGCTCTTCAGCCTGCCCAACGATCCCCGCCTCTTTCACTGCATCGCAGCCCACCTGTTTGGAACGGCGAAGATGGGGCTGTCGAAATACTCCAGTGTGGTGGACCTAAATTGCCAGGTTCACGACGCACCGGGGCTCTACGTGTTCGACTCGTCCGTATTTCCCACCAACATGGGAGTCAACCCACAGCACAGCATCTGCGCCGTGAGCTGGCTGATGAGTGAACGACTCGCCACGCGAAAGCACTGAGCGCCGCAGGGTTCCGAGCCAAGTTGGTACGCGCGCGCGCACGCCAAACGACCCTTTGGTGAACGCGCGCCGCGGGTCAGCGTGACCGTTTCTTCTCCCTGCGACGTGCAAAGTCCACACGGATTTTCAGTCAAGGCGTGGCTTTTACAGCGAGGTGAGGCACCTGCACAAAAGTGCGCGGGTTCCTTTGCGCGCCTCGGACCCGACAGCTACTCATACTGGGCCACACGCGACCTCCGTTCCTCACGGTAACGAGTCGCACGTCCCAACGTTCGCGCCGCTCGGCACGGACAGCTACTAACCACTGCGGCACGGCTCACGCATCAAGTCCCTGCGTGACGCCGAGGGCCGTGTTGCGCCCAGGAGGTCCCATGCGTTCGCCGAACACGTATCTAGGTTGGAGTGCCCTGATCTGCGTCTTCGCCCTCAGCGGCTGCGAGGCTTCCGGAGGCGGTGGCTACGCCACGAACGGCGCCCCCGAGTCCTGCGAGAGCGCGCCCTCGTGCTGGGAGCGCTGCGTGTGTTCAACGGGAGACGACCAGGGCTGCGTTGCGGCGTGCGGGGGCGATCAACCGGGGGCAGGCGGAGGCAGTGGATGGCCCAGCGGGAACGGCGGCAGCGGAGCCACTGTGCCTGGTGGCAACGGCGGTGGTGGGGGAAGCGACCTCCCTCCTGGCAGCACCGGTGGGACCGCGGGCGCTGGCAGCAGCGGCGGAGCGCCTAACCCCCCCGAACCCGACCCGAAGCCGGTCACGGGCCTCGACCTCCTGGAAATTTCCGCTTGGCAATCTCTCAAGGTCAAGCTGATGCGTGAAGGGCAACCCCTGACTGGCGGCCTCAGCGCGCCGGTGATCGCTGGTCGTGACGCGCTACTCCGAGTCTACGTGGAGACCGAGCCAGACTGGGAGCAGCGGCCGGTGGAGGCGAGGCTGATGATTGACGGCGTCGAACAAGCGGCGCAGACGTTCACGCCCAACGGCCAGTCCAACGCCGGAGATCTGTCGAGCTCCATCAACTTCCAGGTGCCGGGCAACCTGCTCACGCCGAGCGCGCGCTTCAGTGTTGCGCTGTATGAGCTGGACCAGAGCGAGCACCCCGGCACCCCAGAGGGGTCTCGTTACCCCGCGGATGGAGACACGTCGTTCGGCGCGAGCGAAGTAAACGGAGCATTCAAGGTGACGTTGGTCCCCGTCACGATCAACGGCTACACGCCCGATACGAGCCAGTCACGCATCGCCGCTTACGAGGCGCAACTCAAGGCGATGTTCCCCATCGCGAACATCGATCTCAAGGTCCGCGAGGGAGTGAGCTACGGCGGCAATGTCACGGCATCGAGCGGCTGGGGCGGCCTGCTGGACAGCATCCAGGCGCTGCGTCAGGACGACAACCCCGCGCCGAACACCTATTACTACGGCTTGCTCACCCCCGCCTCCTCGATGGGCGCGTTCTGCAGTGGCGGCTGTACGGCAGGCCTGGGTTCGGTCCCCGGGCCCAACAGCGACTATTACCGCGGGGCAATCGGCCTTGGCTTCTTTCCAGACGGAAGTTTTGGCGGCTCGCCGGACACCATGGCCCATGAGCTGGGGCACGCGTTGGGGCGGCCTCACGCGCCCTGCGGCGGTGCTGGCGGTCCCGACGCGAACTACCCCTACGCGGGCGGTGAGATTGGCAGCTGGGGCTACGATCAGCGCAGCGGGGAGCCGCTCTCACCGAGCGGGCTGTACGACCTCATGGGCTACTGCGATCCGAGCTGGATCAGCGACTACAACTACAACCTGATCTACGAGCGCATCAGCTACGTGAACGCCAATCCGAAGCTGATTTCGAGCGATCCCCTGCGCGCGCCGGGGACCTACGAGACTTACTCGGTCAGCCCAGACGGCGAGCTAGAGGCGTTGGGTGTGGTGGACTTGCGCCAGGCGGCGATGGGTGACGCGCGGAGCGTGGACGTCGTGCTGGCCAACGGCGAACCCTCGCAGATCACGGGCTACTACACCGCGTACGCGGAGGCCGGCGTGGGTGGCCACCTGCTCGTGCCACGACGCGGCGCGAGCGTGCACCGCATCACCCGGCGCCTGGGGAGTACGATCCAGGGCTTCATCGAGCCTGCGCGCAGCGTCCAACGCTTGACCCGCTGAGCCCAGGCGAGGTGGCGCTGACGCCACTCGCGTTCCGCGAGCCCGACGGATCTGGTGCGCACTCGCGCCCCAGACTCGCCGGGCTCAGGTCTTGCGACCGATGAGCGGAGCTGTCAGGGTGCAGCAGCTCATGCGCCCTTCGCTTGTTTCTGGCAGCAAATCTTCCCCCAGCCGCAGCTCTCGTGAACGTTCGTCGCTCACCCACCGCGGGTTGTCGCGTCGGCTGGTGGGCGTCGGTCTCGCGCTGGGCACGCTCTTCGCCTCGGCCAGCGCCCTCGCTCACGGCGCGTTTCCCCAGTCGGCCTTCGTGTACGAGGATCGCAGCGACCCCAGTCGCCTCTGGGTTGGCGCGTCATTCGGCCTGCTCACCTCACCGGATCGCGGCGACACCTGGTACTGGCTGTGTGAAGAAGCGCCGGACTACGAGGGCGTGAAGCCGAAGCTGGATGTCAGCGCCAACGGGACGCTGCTCGTGGGCAGCTTCGACGGCGTCAGCACGAGCTCCGACCTCGGGTGCGGCTGGAACGTGCCCGAAGGCCCCAAGGACAGGTTCGTGTCCTTCGTCCACACCGAAGAGTCCGACCCGCACAGCGTGCTCGCCCTTGTTTCCATGGGGCAACCAGGCAACGTCTTCCTGAACCAGGTCTGGGCGAGCCCCGACGACGGTCAGAGCTTCGTCCAGCTGGGCTCCGATCTCGATACGGGTCTGCTGTCGTTCGCGGTGGTCAGCGCCAAGAGCGACAACCAGCGCGTCTACGTCAGCGGCAACCTCAAGCCCGACGACGGCGGGCCGGCACAGGGCGTGCTCCTCGTCAGCAGTGATCGCGGCGCCAGCTGGGACTATCTACCGATCCCCGGCGCCGACTCGACGAACCCTCCCCACGTGCTCGGCGTGCATCCGACGAACCCCGATCAGGTGTTCGTGCGAGTGGACGGCGACGCCAGGGACCAGTTGCTGGTGAGCAACGACGCGGGGCAGAGCTTCACGCAGCTGCTCGACAAGCAGGCGGAGCTGTTCGGCTTCGCCATCGATCCCGACGGCTCGAAGATCCGCGTCGGTTTCGGTGACGCCCGTGACCCGACCCTGGACGTCGACGAGAACGACGTCGGGATCTACTCCGCAGCGGTGAGCGGGCTGGCTCCCGGCGCCTTCACACGCGACCTGGAGGGTGCGATCGGCTGCCTGCGGTGGATCGGCCCAGAGCTGTACGCGTGCACCAGCCAGTTCTTTCACGGCTACGAGCTGGGGCGTTCCACCGACGGCAAGTCGTTCGAGGCGGTGATGACGCTGAGCGGGGTGGACGACGTGCTCAGCTGCCCAGCTGAGAGCCGCGCCGGTCAGTACTGCCCGGCAAAGTGGCCGGCCACGTGTTCGCTGATCGGCAAGTGCGTTCCAGGGGAAGACGCTGGCGTCGGGGGCAACAGCGGGAGCGGCGGAAACGCGGGCACGGGCAACGGCAGCGGCGGTTCCGGCGCGGGAGACGACGGCGGTGGATGTGGCTGTCGCACACCCGGCGCCGAACGTAGCTCGCCAGCGTCCGACGCACGACGCGGCTTGTTTCTGGTGGGCTTCGCCGCGCTACTGGCGGGTCTGGTGTTCGAGAAGCGCCGGAAGACGAAGAAGAAAGCCACGAAACGACGAGGTGCTAGCGCCTGAGGCGCCATCAGGGCGCGCTCCCAACTTCGGCCTTCGCAGCGCGGCCCCATGTGGTATGAGCGGCACCGTGTCCGGCGCCAGTTCTGACCCGCCCATCCAGAACCCCGAGACCCTGATTTTTCGCAGTGTCCGCGCGATCGACCCAGCCCGTGGGTTCGATCAAGTCGTGGATGTGGTGATCGAGCGGGATCGCATCCAGGCGATTGGTGCTGGCGCGGGCGACCAAGCGCTGAACTCCGAGCGCGTGCGGGTGATCGACGGCGACGGTCGCTGGTTGGTCCCCGCGTTCGTGGACCTCCACGCGCACCTGCGGGAGCCGGGACAGGAGTACAAGGAAGACATCCGCTCTGGTCTGCGCGCCGCGGCAGCTGGCGGCTACGCGCACGTGTGCGTGATGCCGAACACCAAGCCGGTAAACGACACGCGTTCGGTCACCGAGCTGATGCTGACCCGCGCGCGCGAAGTCGGCGGCGCGCGGCTACATCCAATCGGAGCCATCACCGTGGGGCAACGCGGCGAGGCACTGACCGAGATGGGCGATCTCCGAGACGCCGGTGCTGTCGCTGTCAGCGACGACGGCGTGTGCGTCATGAACGCCCAGGTGATGCGGCGCGCCCTCGAGTACGCGAGCAACTTCGACATGCCAGTGATCCAGCACGCGGAGGATCACGACCTCACCGCCGGAGCGGTGATGCACGAGGGAGAAGTTTCCTCGCGGTTAGGCCTGCGAGGCTGGCCTCGCGTAGCCGAAGACATCATCATCGCCCGCGATATCCTGCTGGCTGAGTACACCAAGAGCCGCTACCACGCGGCGCACATCTCGACGGTCGGCGCCGTGCGGCTGGTTCGCGAGGCAAAAAGCCGCAACCTGAAGGTCACGTGTGAAGTCACGCCTCACCACCTGCTGCTGACCGACGCCGCGGTGATTGGCTACGACACGTTCTGCAAGGTGAACCCCCCACTTCGCGAGCAGCACGACGTGGAGGCGCTCGTCGGCGCGCTGGCAGACGGCACCCTCGACGCGATCGCCACCGATCACGCTCCCCACTCACCGCTCGAGAAGGAGTGCGAGTTCGACGCGGCGTCGCCTGGGCTCATGGGGCTCGAGCTGTCCTTCGGGCTACTACTTGAGTTGGTACGTCAGGGTAAGGTACCTCTGGAGAGGCTGCTGCACGCCATGAGTACCGGCCCCGCGAAGATCGTGGGCATCGAAGCTCCCAGGCTCACCGTCGGTGCTCTCGCCGAGCTGACGCTGGTGGATCCCTCGCTGGTGTGGCAGCCCAACCAGGTCACCCTGCACACGAAGCACAAGAACACCCCATTCATGTCTCACACCATCACCGGCCGCGTGCTGATGACTCTGGCCGCGGGGCGCGTCGCCTTCGAAGCGCCAGGTGTTCACGAGCGGCGGGTGAGTGAGAAAGGAGCCCCCGCATGACATCCAGCGCCGGAAAAACCCGACGCAAGGCCCACCTAGCCCTGGCGGATGGCACCGTGTTCGAAGGCTTCGCGTGGGGCGCCGACGGCGCGACCACGGGCGAAGTCGTCTTCACGACCGGCATGACCGGCTACCAGGAGATCCTCACCGATCCATCCTACTCCGGCCAGCTCGTCACCATGACCGCTCCGCAAATCGGCAACACCGGGGTCAACACGGACGATCCGGAGAGCGTCGACGGCAAGCCGCAAGTCGCGGGCTTCATCGTGCGGGACCCCAGCCCCAACACCTCGAATTACCGCGCGGAACAACCTCTCGAAGACTACCTGCAGCAGCACAAGATCGTCGGCATCGGCGGCGTCGACACCCGGCGTCTCACGCGCTTGATTCGCGACAAGGGCGCCCAGAACGGCGCCATCGGCACCGAGTCCCCGGACACGTTGGTTGACCGTGCCAAGGCTGCGCCCAGCATGGCAGGCCTCGATCTGGTGAGCCGCGTGACGCCCAAGGAGCGCTACGAGTTCACGCAGGGCCGCACCCAGTGGGCGGTGCCGTTTCAGTTCGCGGACCTGTACCGCCCCGATCAGGTCAAGCCCCGTGGCGCGGAGTTCCACGTCGTCGCGTACGACTACGGCGCCAAGAAGAACATCCTGCGCTGCTTGGTGGACTCCGGTTGCAAGGTGACCGCCGTGCCGGCCTCCACTTCGGCGGCCGATGTATTGGCGCTCAACCCCGATGGCATCTTCTTGAGCAACGGTCCCGGCGATCCCGCAGCCGTCGACTATGCCGTGCAGAGCATCAAGGATCTGCTGGGCAAGAAGCCCATCTTCGGGATCTGCCTGGGTCATCAGCTGCTGGCTCTGGCCCTGGGCGCCAAGACCTACAAGCTGAAGTTCGGCCACCGTGGCCTGAACCAACCCGTGAAAGATCTGGCGACCTCACGTATCGAAATCACCAGTCAGAACCATGGCTTCGTGGTCGACGTGGACTCCATCGGCGAGCTGGCCAAGACGACCCATTTGCACCTCAACGATGGCACCAGCGAGGGCCTCGCCGCGCTCGATGCCAACGCGTTCAGCGTCCAGTATCACCCCGAGAGCGCAGCGGGCCCCCACGACTCGATGTACCTGTTCGACCGCTTCATCGACTCGATGCGCGGCGTTTGAGCAAGCCACGAACAGCTCGCTGAGCAACCCTCGGCTGGCGGGCCCACGCCGCTTGAGCTAAACGAGGCGCCCCGTCGTGCGGCTCGCGTCGAGCTCGTCCAGCTGAGTGCCCCGTGAAGACTCCCACCATCCATTTCGTCAGCCTCGGCTGCCCCAAGAATCGCGTCGACAGCGAGGTGATGTTGGGCGTCGCACAGCGCGCCGGTTACACCCACACCGAGGATCCCGACGCGGCGTCGGTGATCGTCGTCAACACCTGCGGCTTCATCGACGCGGCCAAGCAGGAGTCCATCGACACCATCCTCGAGATGGCGCGCTTCAAGCAGAGCGGGCGCTGCGAGCGGCTGGTGGTCGCGGGGTGCTTGAGCCAACGCCACCCCGACGAGATCGCCGACGGCCTGCCAGAGGTCGATCACGTGCTGGGCTCCAGCGACATGCTGAAGCTCGAGCGGGTGCTCAAGGGAGGCGCTGATCGCATGCTGGTCGGTCAACCCGCGGATTGGGTCGTCCAGGCCGGAGATCCCCGAGTCATCAGCACCCGCGGCGCGAGCGCCTACGTGAAGCTCGCCGAGGGCTGCAACCGCAAGTGTTCGTTCTGCGTGATCCCGGATCTGCGTGGCAAGCAGCGATCGCGCACGGCGGACGACGTCGTGCGCGAGGTGGAGCAGCTGGCTGCGGCGGGAGTGCTCGAGGTGAACCTGGTGAGCCAGGACACCGTGAGCTATGGCCGCGACCTGAGCACCCAGAAGATCGAGACCGGGGTCACCGGAAAGCGCTTCGACGCCTCTGCCCTACGGAAACTCGTCGAGCGTGTCGCCGACGTGCCGGGGATCCGCTGGGTCCGCTTGTTCTACCTCTACCCAGAGAAGCTCGGCGACGACTTGCTCGACTTGCTCGGCTCTCACCCAAGGGTGCTGCCCTATGTGGACATGCCGCTACAACACGCGGCCGATGGCATGCTGCGCCGCATGCGCCGCGGGCATGGTGGCGCGCGCCTGCGCGAACTCGTGGAGCGCATGCGCAAGCAGGTACCCAACCTCACTTTCCGCACGGCATTTATCGTCGGGCATCCGGGGGAGACCCAGGAGGAGTTCGACGAGCTGTGCGAGTTCGTGAGCTGGGCGGAGTTCGACCGGGTTGGTGTCTTCCGCTACAGCGACGAGAGCACCAGCCACTCGTATCACCTCGAAGGTAAGGTTCCGCCTCGCGTCTCCTATGACCGCGCGCGCCGGCTGATGGCTATCCAGCGCAAAATCAGCCGCAAGAAGAACCGCGCGCTGCTCGGCAAGGAGCTCGAAGTGCTGGTCGAGGGCCCCAGCGAAGAGCACGAGCTGGTGATGGTGGGCCGCCACCGGGGGCAAGCGCCGGAGATCGACGGCTCCGTCTTCATCTCTGGTGGTGAGGTCGCCCCGGGGGAGATCCACCGCGCGCGCGTCACCCAGGTGACCGACTACGACCTACTCGCGGAGGTAGCCGAGGACTCCGCGCCCCTGGCCGGGGGTGAGGTGCAGCGAAGCGCGCTGAGCCACCGATCGAGCGATGGTCGGAGAATAAGTCTGCGCACCGTCGGCTGAGTCGGGTTACGCCGCGTCTCTCCCCCAAAAAGCCCGGGGGCTGAGGCTGCGGCCCTACAGCGCGCTGAGGTAGTCCAGGAGAACCTCCCGGAAACGCTCGGGCTGCTCCACGTGAGGTGCGTGGCCGCCCTCGAAGACCTCCAGGCGCCCCTGTGGCAGTCGCTCGATGGCGGGCAGCGACGCGCGCAGTGAGTTGAAGGGATCCGAGCGCGCCCAGCAGACCAGCGTCGGCACTCGCACCTCGGCGCAGCGTTCGATCACCGAGGCTTGAGGTGACACGAAGCTCTGCCAGGCCTGGCTCAGCACGGCGGCACGCTGGAGCCCGACCGCGACGATTGCCTCGCGGCGCTCGGAGGCTTCGGCAGTGACCAACAGGCGACGATACATGCGCCGGTACCACCAGGGGAGCAACCGGGCGGCGAGTCCACCGCGGCTCGCGCTGCGATATGCCCACGCGAGGGCTCGACAGAACCCACGCGCGGCAACGCCCATGGGCATGAGCCCGCCTGCGTCGATCAGGACCAACCCGGCGAGGCGAGGAGCAAGCCTCGAGCGAGTCGCAAGCAACAAGGCCACGGCCCCACCGATCGAGTTGCCGAGCACGACGTACTTCCGTTGCCCCACGGATCCTTCCAGGGCCAGAACGAAGGCCTCGCACAGCCGGGCGTAGCGCTCTGGGCTCGCTGGCAAGCTGTCTGTACCCGAGCCCCCGTGGCCGGGCCAGTCGAGGCTCAGCACGCGGTGGCCCGCCCCGAGCGCGGCCAGCGTGGCGTAGTCCGCTTGATCGTGCCCGACGGCGTGGAGGCACAACAGCGTCAGCGAAGCGTCCGCAGGCCCTAGCTCCCGATACGCCAGCTCCACGCTCAACTCCTCCACTTCACAGCGAGCGCGCCCCGGACGCCAGGCGTCCCCTCCGCCTGCGTCGCCGATCGCCGCGCCTGGGCTGCCGCCACGGCCCGGGGCGCCATCCAGTGGCGGCGCTGCATGGCCCCGACGCTGGGTTACAAATGATGTGCTCATCACTTGTAAATGATGTATACATCACTTGTGGTCAAGCCCAGAAACGCACCAGCGGCTGTACGGCGCGCGGCGATCGCGCCCCCCAAGGCTCCTCCGCGGCGTACCCCGCGCTCACGCGATCCGGAGCGCACCCGCGAGCTTCTCCTCGCAGCCGCGGCACGAGCCTTCGATCGCGATGGCTACTTTGGGACCGACACGAACCGCATCGCCCGCGAGGCCGGCTTCGCACCAGCGACTTGCTACCGCTACTTTCAGGACAAGCGGGCGCTGTTTCTCGCCACCTACGAGCGCTGGGTGGAGGCCGAGTGGGCCGACGTGTTTTCCCATTTCGAACCGGGCGCGCCCCGGGGACGCGCGCTTGCTTCCACACGAAAACGCACCCTGGTTCGGGCGATCGTGGGTCACCATCGACGCTGGGCGGGGCTCAGGGCCAGCCTGCTGGGACTGATCGCCAGCGATCCCGAGGTCGCCGCCTTCCGGGCGGCCTCTCGCGCACGGCAGCTCGACTGGCTGGTTCCCCTGCTCGGCTGCGAGGGTACGCGCGCGCGGGCGCTCTTCATCTTGCTCGCCTTCGAGCGTGTGGCGGACAGCATCGCGCTGGGCGAGGCAGAAGCGCTCGCGGTGAGCGAAGAGGCGCTGCTCGATCAACTCTGCGAGCTGATCTAGCACCGCACCCTCGCCCCCAATATTTCCCCGTGGCATTTTTCCAGCGAACGGCCGGATGCAACGGGGGTCAGGGCACCATGCCTTCGTTCTCGGCGCGCTCGATCGCGGCTCGAGACTCTCGGGTGACCGGTTTGCCGGTGCTCTTCGCTGAGGTCGAGCTCAGCTTGTCTCCCCCCTGTTTGCGGGGCTGGCTCTGACGCTCCGCGGGCTGGGCGCCGGGGCGCCCAAGGCGCCGCAGCGTGTCCGGATCTACGCCAGAGGGCGTCGCCGTGGCTTCGTGGGTTTCTGAGGCTTGTTGGGCCATGATTTCGTTCCTCCTCGTCTCGGCGGCGCCTGCACGCGCCGTCCTTGACCGAAGGTAGGAGCAAGCGACGTGCCGAGGTGGCGGACGCTGAGGGCGGCCCCAGGCAGGAGCGGACCCGACCCGTGGCGGCCCGTTCGCCTCGGGTGTGGCTTCGACCCACGATCGACCCGTGTCGCGCCTCGCCTCCTGGTGTGAGCTGTCTCGCCCATCCCCCCCGGCCAGGGATGGCCCCGAAAGCCGCACGTCGCCGACTCCGATTCCTGATCCTCGCGGTAAAAGCAGGGTTTTGAGCCCATTTCCTTGGTTCGGCTGGAGAATCCACGCATGCCATGCGAGATTCGCGCACTGAATGCTGCGGCGTTGGGCACCTTGGTTGGCACTGCTGTTGGTGATCGTGGCCTACGTGCGGACGCTGGGCGCGCCGTTCGTCTGGGACGATCGGCACTTGGTGCTCGAGGCGCCCGCCGTAAGCACGTTTCAGCCTCTGAGCAGCTACTTCGGCTCCGCGTTCTGGTCGTCTCCGGAGTCAGGAGACGTGCGGGCCTACTATCGGCCCCTGGTGATCTTGAGCCTCGCCTTGGATCATCACATCCACGGCGAGAACCCGGCGGGCTTCCACCTCACGAACCTGTTCTTCCACGCGCTCAACACGCTGCTGGCCTACGCCTTGATGCGACGCTTTCGGGTCACTCCGCTGGTTGCACTGTTCATGACCTGCGTGTGGGCGCTCCACCCGCGCCTCAGCGAAGCCGTCGCTTGGGTCTCGGGTCGAACTGACGTGCTCAGCGGCAGCTTCGTGCTGGCCGCGCTGCTGGTCCATCGCCCGGGGAACCTCCGCCGCGGCGCCCTCGCCTCGATCGCGTTGCTGCTCGGGCTGTTTTGCAAGGAGGTAGCGGTGGTGGGCGTGGCGTCAATCGTCGCCCTCGAGCTCTTTCCCTCCAAACGCGGAACGCGGCTCCGAAGCCGCATGGCGCACGCCGCGATGCCGCTGGCAGCAGCCACCATCTATATTGCCCTGCGGCAACGAGCGTTGAGCTCCGCGCCCGAGTCGGTGGCGCTCATCGACTTCGGCGCCCTCGGGCGCGTGAAGATCGCACTGGCTGCGCTGGGGAACTACACGCGGATGTTGTTGGTTCCGTGGCGGCCCGAGCTGCAGATCGGCGACCTGCTGGCCGTCTCACAAGGCATGCAGGTGCTGGGCGGCGTCAGCTGCGCGCTCATCTTGGTGGCGCTGGTTCGTGGTCGGCACCAGCTGCGCCGAGCATCTCGAAACGTGCGTCCGCTGCTGATCACTGGGCTGTGTCTCAGCCTCGGTGGCCTCGGTCTGGTGCTGCACCTCGTCCCCATCGCCGTGGGAGTGGTCGCTGCCGATCGCTTCCTGTACCTACCCGTCTTGGGCTTGTGCCTGCTGTGCGCGCCCTGTCTCCAGGTCTGGCTGGCCACGACTACCCCTCGGACCCAGGGCGCGCTGCTCGGCGCGCTCACGCTCTCGTTCGTCGTCGCGACCTCCCAGCGGGTGGGAGACTGGTGCAGCGAGATCCAGCTCTGGAGCCAGGCCTACCGCGCCACGCCGAAGTCCATCGGCCTGCCCGCCAATGAACTCGGCAACGTCTACTATCGGGCCGGCCTCTACGAACGTGCGGCGACGATCTTCGAGCGCGCCAATCGCGACGCTACCCGAGAGCACCTGCCGAGCCTCAACCTCGCTGCGTCTCTGGCCCAGGAAGGGCGCTACACTGACGCCCAGCGCATCCTGGTCCCTGCCTGCGCCGAGTATCCTCAGCTACCCAAGTTCTGCCTCGATGCCGGCTTGGGGGAGCTGCACCTGCTGCGCTTCGACAACGCGCGGCTATTGCTTGGGCGCGCCCTCGAGAAGCACCCGAGCTATGAAGCCGCCAGCCGGGCGCTGGAGCTCGTGGGCAAGGTCGAGGGACTGACCAAGTCCCCAGACTTCAAATCCGACGACGCCCAGGTCCTCCTGCGCACTCAGTTCCGCGTGGCAATGCTCGCGGGGCGCCGACCCCAGGCGCTGGCGCTGGGAGAGCAGCTACTGAAGGACCAAACCGCGCCCAGAGCCCAACGTCGGGAGGCGGCTGAGTACTGGGCACGCTTTGGTCCGCCGCTCGAGCTCCAGCGCCTCCTCGGCCCCGATGGCCCTGCGCGCGATGTGGTCGACGACGCGATGCTGGACGCGGCTGCCCTGCGCATATCCACCGCACGAGAGCTGGTGGATGCGTGGCCCAGTCTCGGGATCCCCGCCGCGGAGTAGC
>JAUILJ010000964.1 GCA_030433055.1 Polyangia bacterium | reverse complement strand
GCGCTGACCGAGCAGGACCAGGACATCGACGACTGCAGGGATGCTTGCACCCAGGCAGACACCACGCCGCCCGACTCGTCCCTCGGCTATCCCATCGCCTGCAGCGACTGCACGTTCAATCAAATCTTGGGCTGCGCGAGCCAGAACGGGTGCCAGGATCAGGTGGCGCGCTTGATGTGTTGCGTGGACGACTGTCTGAAGCAGCCAGATCCCGAGAGCTGCTTCCAGAGCGAGTGCAGCGACGAGATCCAGTCGTTTGGCTACTGCGTGGCGTACACTGCGGACTTCTGCGCTGACTACTCTGGAGAATTCGTGGGGGCTTGTTTCTCACGCTGAAACGCCTTTTTGCGCCCCTGACACGCAGGTTCGCTATAGTCCCGAAGCGTGAAGCACACGCGACGGGAGTTCCTGGGGTCGAGCGCCGCACTGGGTGCGCAGCTGCTCGGCGCCGGAGTCTTGGGGGTAGGGGCCAGCGCTTGCGCGTCGACGCCCAGCGGCTGTGAGCGCTGGAAGGTGAACGCTGGCGTGTGGCAGGACGCCAACCGCAGCAACCCAGGGGTCAAGGCGCGCTACCGGGTGCGCCCAGAGAAGCTCAGAGATCTCGTCGAGATCGTGCAGTGCGCCGAGAAGGAGCGCATCGGCGTGCGCATGACTGGGGCGGGTCACTCCTACAGCGACGTGGCGTTCAGCAGCGGGTTCTTGATGAGCCCCGAACGCATGGGGCGCGCCCTCGACCTTCCAGAGGAGCAGCTGCGCCCCGAAGCGCGCGGCGCGCATTTATTCCGTGCGGAGGCGGGGGCGAGCATCCGCAGCCTGAACGAGGAGATGGATTGCGCTGGCCTCGCATTCAAGAACCTCGGCGGATACAACGCCCAGAGCATCGTGGGCGCGGCGATGACGGCCACCCACGGATCCGGCCTCAAATATGGCCCCGTGTCCTCCGAGCTCGCCTCGATCCAGGTGGTCGTGAGCGGGGGTGAGGTGCTCCAGGTGGAGCCCAGCCACGGCATCACTGATCCGCAGCGCTTCCCGGGACATATCGATTCCCACGGAGATCGCGTCAGAGCGCGCCTGGTGCAGGACGATGCGATCTTCAACGCCGCGTGCGTCAGCCTGGGAGCCATCGGCGTGGTGTACGCGGTGGTGCTCAGGGTGCAGCCGAGCTACTGGCTCAAGGAGACGCCCAAGGTGACCACCTGGGGAGAGCTCAAGTGCTCAGAAGGCTTCATCGGGCGCTTGATGGCCGGGCGCAACCTCGCGGCGACGGGGCCCGAGCCCGAGTACTACGAAGTGTCGCTCAACCCCTATCCGAGCAAGGCTGGCGGTGGACCCGACACACACCAGTGCCTGCTCCAGCAACGCTACAGGCTCGCGCGTGAGCCCTGGCTCAGCCCCCAAGATCGCAAGCGGGGCAAGCTGGGCACCGAGATAGATGCCATCGGCACCTGGGCCACGGGGAAGGGCAAGGTACTGGCCGAGCTGGTCAACCGCTGGCCCAATCAGGCGCCTCGGTTCATCACCGAATCGATCAAGAGCCGGGGCGATATCAGCTACATCAACAAGAGCTACGAGGTCTTCGATATCGGGCCCGTGAACCACATGCGGGTCTTCGGCATCGAGATGTCGTTCGACTTCAAGGACACCGTGCGGGTCGCTGAGCGGTTCTTCGAGCTCGCCCAGGAGCACTTCGACGACGGCATGGTCCACACGACTCCGTGCACGTTGAGGTTCGTGAAGGAAGCCCCCTCGAACCTCGCGATGATGCACAATCGCCGCACGGTCACCCTGGAGATTGGCTCGGTGCTCGGGGTGCGCCGCGCCCGCGACATGCTGCTGCACTACGAGCACGCCTTCATGACGGAGCTCGCCGCTCGTCCCCACTGGGGGCTCGATCTGAATGTGCTCAAGAGTATCGAAGACGTCAAAGGCCTGTGGGGAGAGGCCAACGTCGAGCAGTGGCTCGGCGTCTACCGCCAGCTCAATCGCAGCGGGGTCTTCAACGCCGCGGTCACCGATCGCCTCGGAATTTCCGTACCCCGTAGCTGACTCCAGAGGCACGGCGCTGCGGCGAGCTGCGCTGAGGCAAAACGCCTGTGTCGCCGCACACTCCTCCGCACATCTGACCGCACGCTCGTGCGCGCGAGAGAGAGCCTAGCAGCGGAGCCGAGTGAATGCCCGATGGTGTAGCGCGCACCGTGGTGTAGTGTGCGCTGCCGCGTCTGCGCCGCTCCCGCGTCTGCGCCGCTCCCGCGTCTGCGCCGCTCCCGCGTGTGCGCCGCGCCCGCGAGTCGAGCCGCGCTAGTCTTCGCCGCACGCTCCGCCGCACGCTCCGCCGCACACTACCGCACGGTAAAGAACTGCATACGCCGCGGGTCGTATGTGGGAAAACGCATCGCAGCAAATCCCTACGGAAGAAGGTTTGCAAGCGCCCGCCGATTTGCGACCCTGCTCGAGTTTGGGGGACTTCGACTACCGTGAGGAGAACACAATGCATCTGAAGACGACCGCCCTAGCCGGAGCCCTGCTGGGCCTTGCCCTGCTCGCCTGCAAGAAGGAGGACGCTCCCAAGCCGCAGGCCAGCGCCGCGGCGACGACGACTGCTGCTGCAACCAATTCCGCCGGGAAAGAAGCTGAGCCAAGCTTCGAGGAACAGGTCAAGAGCAGCACGCCGCTCGCGCCCAAGCCCAAGTCGGTCAAGCTGGGTACTCAAGACTTCGCGCCAGAGCTGTGCAAGTTCGAGGAGCCGCTGCTCGACAAGAGCAGCATGGGAGTGATCCGCGACATCGAGGTCGTGAAGGACAAGCTCTACCTGGTGGCGGCCGACGGCAAGATCCACGGCTTCACCATCGGCAGTGGCTGCAGCCTGAGCAAAGACTCGAGCTTCGGGGATGGGGGTGTGCTGTCCACCAACAAGGAGGTCAAGACGCTGAGCAAAGACAGCAAGGGCGATCTGTTGGCCTCGAACGGTCTCTTCGAGAGCTACATGATCAGCGGTGGCAAGGTGAAGTACGACTGCAAGGCC
>JAUILJ010000052.1 GCA_030433055.1 Polyangia bacterium | reverse complement strand
ATGCGAGTGGTCGCGCAGGACGACCACAGCCTAACGCTGGAGCTCAGCTACCCCGAGGGTAGGCGAGGGAGCCTGGTGTTCGAGGCGCCAGCGCCGGGTCGTTTCTCCGCGCTGTGGAAGCCCGAGGACGCTAGCGCTCCGATCGCCTTCTTTCGTCTACGTCCGCGGGGAAACACGGAAGAGGGCTTCTACGGCCTGGGTGAGTATTTCGACGACGTGAACCACCGGGGCAAGGTTCGTCCCATGCAGATCGAGGTCGATTCCAGCATCGAGAGTGGCTATTTCGAGGCGCACGTGCCTGTGCCGTTCCTGACTGGGACGACTGGTTGGGGGCTGTACGTGGAGTCGGATCGCCCCGGAGCGTTCGCGGTGGCGGCCGACCCAGCCGAGCCGGATCTCGTGGAGGCGGCGTTTGGTACGGGGGTCGGCTCCGCTGAAGGGCTGCGCTTTCACCTCTTCGGCGCCGATCACCCACTGGATGTCACGCGCCTCTACTATGACGTGACCGGCTACCCGTCGCTGCCCGCGCGCTGGGCGCTGGGCCCGTGGGTGTGGCGGGATGAGAACAAGGACCAAGCGGAGTTCTTGGCGGACGCTCACACGATCCGCGATCTCGATCTGGCTACGAGCGGAATGTGGATCGACCGGCCCTACGCCACGGCCGTGAACACCTTCGACTTCTTGCCGTCTCAGTTCCCCGACCCTCAGGCCATGATCGACGAAGCCCACTCGCTGGGTTTCCGTATGGCACTATGGCACACGCCCTACCTCGACGAGAAGGACCAAGCGGCTGACACCGCGGACCTGCGCGCCGAGGCCGAGGCGGGGGGGTACTACCCGACCACCTCGGGGCTGTTGCTCAACAAGTGGGGGCGCCCCATCGACTTCACGAACCCCGACGCGTTCGCCTGGTGGCAGAAGCAAATCGGCAAGTACAAGGCGATGGGGATCGAGGGCTACAAGCTCGACTACGCCGAAGACGTCGTGCCCGGGCTCACCAACGCGCGCAACGAGTGGGTGTTCGCCGACGGCAGCGACGAGCGCACAATGCACGCGGGCTACCAGCGCTTCTATCACCGCGTCTACGCGGAGACCTTGCCCGAAGACGGCGGCTTCCTGATCTGTCGCGGCGGAACCGCCGGGGACCAGGTGAACGTCAACGTGATCTGGCCAGGAGATCTCGACGCGACGTTCCACAAGCACGCCGAGCCGTTCGACGACAACGGCAGCACCGTGAAGGGAGTCGGTGGCCTCCCCGCGAGCATCGTTGCGGGACTCAGCCTGGGCGCCTCGGGCTTTCCGTTCTTTGCGTCGGATACGGGCGGCTACAAGCACTCACCCCCCGACAAGGAGCTGTTCACCCGCTGGTTCGAGCAGACGGCGTTTTCCCCCGTGATGCAGATCGGCACCAGCTCCAACACCGTAGCGTGGGATCCCGAGGGCGGCCCTGGCTTCGATCAGGAGATGCTCGACTGGTATCGGGTCTACACCCGCGTGCACCTGCGGCTCTTTCCCTATCTCTGGACCTACGCCCAAGAGCTCAAGACCACCGGGCGGCCCATCGCTCGCCCGCTGGGGCTCGCCTATCCCGAGCTGGGAGCGCACCCCAACGACATCTATCTCCTCGGGGATTCAATCCTGGTGGCTCCGGTCATCGACCGCGACGCCCGCAGCCGTGAGGTCAGCTTCCCGCCCGGGCGTTGGGTGAACTGGTGGACCGGCGCCGTTCAAGAAGGCAACGCCAGCGTCACCGTCGACGCGCCCCTCGGGCAGATCCCGGTCTACGTCCGGGAGGGTGGCATCATCCCGATGCTGCGCCCGACCATCGACACCATGGCTCCCACCACGCTGCCCGCGGAGGTCGACTCGTACGCCACCAGCGCGGGAGTGCTCTATGCGCGACTGGTCGCAGGGGAAGCGGCGACGTTCTCCGTCTTCGATGGCGCAGTGCTCGGTGCGGAGCGCACCGAAGCGGGCCTCGAGCTGAGCAGCTCCGACGGCGCCGAGTTCCAGCAAGGCACGTGGTTCGAGGTCATCGCAGTGGGGCAGGCTCCCAGCGCCGTCAACGCGGACGGCAGCGCGCTGAGCCAGGTCGGGAGCATCCAGGAGCTCGAGGCGGCGCCCTCCGGCTGGACGTTCGACGCGGCCGTGGGTGGCACCCTGCACGTCAAGCTCGGCCCCGGCAGCCACAGCGTGCAAGCCACGCTGTAAGCCGTGCGCCTGCTGCGCTGGTGGATTGCCATGTGGATATGTTGGGTGCGGGGGTGAGGGTAGGCTGCGGTGCCGGCTCACCCCCCGATCCAACCCCCTCACAGACACCAGGTGCCGCCCCCAGAGCGTCCCCCCTCGAGCGCAGACCGCTCCTGAGCGCTCGGAGGCTCACAGTCTTGGCGGATGTTTGTCCTGGGCGTACAGGTGCCCTGGGCGACCGGGCGCCGCGGCTGGCGGGCCGGGTGCTGGACCTGACCAAACACACGTTCGCTCCTGCGTCCCTCGGTGGGTCGGCCCGGAGGGAGGTTCAGGGTGCGAGCTACGGCGCCTAACCCTGCGCTACGTTTTCGCTCTTTGGCGTTGTCCAAATATTTTCATTTGTGAAAGGTCTCGCGGCCTGGCCAGCGCTGCTCCCCAGCGAGTGAGATCGGGGGCGCGCGGGCGACGCAAAACCCGTGAAGAAAAAGGCTCCGATGTAGGACGGAACTCGCACACGGGGCGGTGGGCGAATGTGACTGAACTGTCGAAATCCCCTATATTCGATGAGCTTCCAGATCGGGACGGTTGGCTGGAGAGGAAGCAGTCGAGGTTCGCAAGGACGCGGGCTCGACTTTGGTGAGCCCGCCTCTGGGCGGATAGGACAGCTGGGATCCATGAGCGAGCTCGGGCGTTACTCAATCTACGGCAACATCGCGCACGGCGGGATGGCGACTGTCCATCTAGGGCGGTTGAAGGGTGCCGTCGGGTTCGAGCGCACCGTGGCGATCAAGCGCCTGCACCCGCAGTACGCGATGGACCCTAGCTTCGTCGATATGTTCACCGACGAGGCGCGAGTTGCCTCCCGGATACAGCACCCCAACGTCGTCTCCACCTTGGACGTGGTGCAGAGCGACGGCGAGCTGTTCTTGGTGCTCGAGTACATCCACGGCGAGACCCTGGACCGACTCATCCTTCAGCGGAGCGGGTCCGGCAGCGGGAGCATCGTGCAGCGGCGGGTGCCTCCAGCGATAGCCGCCGCGATCATGATCGGGACGCTGAACGGACTTCACGCTGCCCACGAAGCGACCGACTCCCGCGGTGAGCCGCTGAAGTTGGTGCACCGCGATATTTCCCCCCACAACATCATCGTGGGCATGGACGGTGTGCCCCGAGTGCTCGACTTTGGGATCGCGAAAGCGGTCGGTCGCAGTCACTGCACCCAGGACGGGTACATCAAGGGCAAGATCGCGTACATGCCGCCCGAGCAGCTCTATGGGGAGCGGCTCGATCGCCGGGCTGACGTCTACGCAGCTGGGGTGGTGCTGTGGGAGCTGCTCACGGGCGAGCGCCTGTTCGCGGGCGAAGACTGCCAGCCCGCGATCATGAAGTCGGTGGATCCGGTGAGCGATGCGCCGAGTGCCCGTGTGAGCGGGGCTCGAGGCAACAGCGGCGAGCGCCCCTCGTCGGACCTGGGCAAGCTGCGCGCGCTCGACCGCGTCGTGCTGATGGCGCTGGAAGAGAATCCCTCCGATCGCTTCTCCGATGCTCTGGAGTTCGCGAGGGCGATCGAGCGCGCGGTGCCACCCGCCGCGACCAGCATCGTTTCCGAGTGGATGCAGTCGCTGGCGCGAGAGACCCTGGAGAAGCGCTCGCTGGAGATCCTTGCCATCGAGCGCAGCGATGGACGCAGCAGCCTGTGGGATGTGGACGGGACCAACCCAGAGCTGATCGCGCAGGTGAGGTCGGGTCAGGCGTTGCCCATTGACCGGGACTCGACACGGCTCGGCTTGGGGCCCACGGTTTCTGCGCCGCACGCCGCCCCCAAGCGCTATGCCGGCCCGGGCGCCACCGAACTCCTGCCCCAGGAGGCGACCAGCACCAGCCAGACCAGCGTGCCCCGGAGCAGCGCCGCGGTTACCAGTGTGCCCTCAGCGAGCCAGAGCGGTGAGTGGGCAGGCTCCACGGAGATCCGCGAACTGGCGAGGTCAAGCAGACGCCCTGCTTGGTGGATCGCGGCCGCAGCCGGGATGCTACTCGTGGGCATTGGAGCAGGCGCGGCCCAGCGCTTCGCGCTCGACGAGCCGCTGGCGCGGGAGGCGATGCCGGCTGGCGTCGCCGCGACTCAGGCCGACGGCATTTCTTCAGGGAAAAGCGAGCGGCCAGCCGCCAGCTCTCCGGTCAACGTGGCCCCGGTCTTCGTAGGCGGCACCGACGAAGAGAGCGAGACGCTCGAGATCAGCGACTTGCCGCCAGAGTCGAAGGACCCGAAGAAGGGCAGCAAGCGAGCCGTCAAGCGCTGGTACAGGCCGAAGCCGGCCAAGGCTGGAAAGCCCGCGCACTGCTCGCAGCCCTTCGTGATCGACTCCAAGGGCCACAAAGTCTACAAGCGCGAGTGCTTCTAGCGCATCCTTCGAGGATGGGGCGGCAACGTTCTCTCTTCGCGGGTCCAGGGCGTGCAGTGTTGCGGGGCGCCGGCCCTTTGCTGCTTGCTTGTTGCTGCTGGGGTAGCGTGGCAAGCGCCGCTGGCACCAGCGTCGACCGGTGCCTGGACGCCTCTGAGCGCGGTCAGCGTCAGCGGGACACCGGAGAGCTCAAACGAGCGCGGGAGAGCTTCGTCACCTGTTCGAACCAGGCCTGCCCTGGGGTGGTGCAGAAGGACTGTGTCGCCTGGCTGAGCGACGTGGAGCACCGACTCCCGAGCCTGGTGATCCGGGTGCGAGATCCGGACGGAAACGACGTCGGAGAGGTTGAGCTGTGGTTGGATGATGCGGAGCAACCGCTGACTCTGGACGGCAGTGCCCTGGTCCTCGATCCGGGCACGCGCACGTTCCGTTTCAATCGAGCTGGTTTCGAAGAGCAGGTGCTGGAGATTGTGGTGCGCGAGGGAGAGCAAGGGCGCGTCGTTGACGTCGTCCTGGCGCCCCTGAGTGGGAGCGAGGACCAGGACGTTGCTGCGCCAGCGCCCGAGGAGCGCGACGAGGTCGGGGGCAGCGTGCCTGCTTCCGCATGGGTTCTGGGAGGCTTGGGCGTGGTGGCCCTAGGGAGCTACGCTTATTTTGGGGTCCAGGCCAAGTCGGAGCGAGACGACCTCGACAGCTGCAAGCCTGGCTGCGCGCAGTCCGACGTGGATAGCGCGAAGAGCAAGTGGATTGCATCGAACATCTCGTTCGGCGTGGCAGTGATTGCGATTGGCGCTGCCGTGTGGATCAGCCTCGATCAGCCGAGCTCCGATCGGGCCGCGAAACGTCAGCTGCGTGCCGGTATGGCGCCTGCGCCAGGGGGTGGTGTGGGACTGCTCTCGGGAAGCTTCTGAGGCTCACGAGCAGCGTCCGAGGTCAGGGCCGCTTCGGTACGACCCACACGGCGCCATCCCCGTCGTCCACGGCGTGCCAGATGGCGCAGGTGTCTCCCACCGCCACACCATTGGGCGTGATTTGCCCTGTCGCGACGAGCTCTGGCACCTCTCCGCCCGCGCACGCCGGCAGGGGGCAGCTCATCACGCTGTCGGAGAGCAAGTTGGTCCAATAGACGCGGCTCCCGTCCGATGCCAACCCGGCGGGAGCGCGGATCGGGTGCTGCAGTGTTGCGCTGGGCGCGATGGGCTTCGGCGTACAACTCGATAGGTCGCAGTAGAACAGGTTGCCCGGGTCCCCCTCCTCGGTCCAGAACAGCTGAGTCTCGCTGGCGAGGACGCTCGATGGGTGGTCACGGCCGTCCAAGAACGGGGCAGGTGCGTCGTTCGTCGTGCCGAGAGGCAGGCGGAAGATCGCGCCGCCCTCTTCAGTCCAATAGACGTGGCTGGAGTTGGCGGTGATGCCGCGCACCGAGTCCCGCCCGTTGCTCACGGTCTGTTCGCTACCGCCGGCGCAGCTGGCGAGATCGCAGTGCACGATGCGTCGACCCAGGTCACCCATCCCGACCAGCCAGTAGAGCTCACCGGCCTGCAGGGAGAGCACCTGGCGCTCGTTGACGTTCAGAGCGCTGATGAAGCGGGTCGCGGTGGCTGGACAATTATCCGCACGGCAGCGGAAGAGGCCGCTGGAGTCGCTCCAGGCCAGCCATCCGTCGTCCGCGACCAAGGCTTCGGGGTAGTTCGCGGCTACCAGCTCCTCCGGCTGACCGCCTGGGAGCCGCCGCATCAGCGCGTCGGGCTGTCGGGTCCAGTACACGACTTCGCCAAGCGCCGCCACGCGGCCGCGAGCCTTCCCCACGCTAGTGCCCAAGGCCTTCTCGACGGGATCGGTGCACAGCGATGCACCGCCGCTCCCACAGCACTTGCATGTGGGGGTGTCGCAGCTGCCTCCCCCACTGCCTCCAACGGATGAGCCACCACTGCCTGCTGCGCTCGTCCCTCCACTGGAATTCCCCGAGGAACCGCCGATCGAGGTGCCGGCGCTGCCGCCACTCGCGTTGCCAGCCGTCGTGTTACCTCCACTGCTGCTACCACTCTGCCCAGCGGAGCCTCCGGCTGCGGCGGCTCCGCCGCTCGCTCCAGCGCCGCCTTCGCCTCCGGTGAGGCCGTCGAAGCTCAAGAGGCAGCTCACAGAGCAGCCCGCCGCGCCGAGGATGCAAAGCAGGCGAGCCGTCGCGGACCACCCGCGCGGCGGACGGCGCGTTCTTCCAAGCTGAGCAAGCACCAGCTGAAGCATGGGCTTGAGCCGGCGCCGGGTGCAAGTCAGGGCGCTCGGAAGCCGCTTTGGCTGCTGCCTGGTGGGATGCCTGCGCACCCGTTCCCTCGGAGTCGGGAACTGCGCGCACTCGCTGTGGCGCGCCGCGACTTGTCGTCGCACAGGCGCCGAAAGCCGCGATGCGGCTCATCCCACATTGGAGTTTGCCGGCAGACGGCGCTAGACCGGGCCTCTCGATGAGCACCCTGCCGATGGAAGGAAGCGCAGCTGCCCTGGAGCAGCCCGCCCACGGCGCTCGCTTCGCGAAGGCGGCGTGGGCTGCTGTCGTCTACACCCTGTTCGTCGTGCTCTTCGGCGCGGTGGTGCGGATCACGGGATCAGGCGCAGGCTGCGGTCAGCACTGGCCGACCTGCCACGGCGAGATCGCGCACATGCCGAAGAGCCTGGAGACGCTGATCGAGTTCACACACCGGATCACCTCTGGCCTGTGTCTGCCCGTGGTGATCGGGCTGTGGGTGTGGGCCATCGTGCGCTTCGAGCGCGGGCACGCGACACGGCGCTACGCCGCGCTGGGTGTGGTGCTGATGGTGGTGGAGGCTCTCGTTGGTGCGAGCCTCGTGCTGCTCGAGCTGGTCGGGGCGAACGCGTCGGTGTCTCGCGCTGCGTTCATGGGCGTGCACCTGATCAGCACCAGCCTGCTGATGGGCGCGATGGCGCTCACCGCGTGGACTGCGGGCAGCCCGGAGACGCGGGGGCTGCGCGTGCGTCCTCTGGACCGGGCGGGGCGTCGCCTCTTCGCGATCCTGGTGTGTGTCGTCTTGGTATCGATGCTGGGTGCGGTGACCGCACTTGGAGACACGCTGTATCCCGTCCAGGAGGGCGCGGCGCTTGCGGAGCGGGTGCAGGGGACGAACTTTCTTCAACGCCTGCGTATCGCGCATCCCATCAGCGCCGTGCTTCTCGCGCTGGGGATCTGGTGGCTGATGGGGCGGTTTCAGGACTCGGCTGAGCAGGCCGCGGAGCGTAGCGAGCCAGCGCCCGCAGGCGCGGGCGCTGAGGCAGCGCGACGTTTCCATGTTCAATCAGGCGCTTGGGCACGGCGCGTCAAAGCGTTGCTCGCTCTGCAACTTGGCGTCGGTGTCGTCAACATCGCGCTCTCAGCCCCGGGCTACATGCAGGTGACACACCTCGCCGTTGGCACGCTGTTGTGGGTATGCTTGGTGCTCCTGTTCGCCAACCACAACACGGCGTTGGGCCGCGAACAGCATCACCCCTCGGCTTAGGAATCGAAGAAGTAATATGGCGATGCGTCGATGGACTCGTCAGGGCCTGCTCGGCTCGGTATTGGTGTGCGCGCTGGCGGTTGCGGGCGGCGGTTGCTCGTCGGATGACGAGGCGCCGGCCAAAGTCGCCAAGGCTGTCCCCGGTGTTTCCGTGAGGTTTGATCTCGGGGTAGCCAACGGCTCGGACTTCTACGACTTCCCGTATCCCGCGGACGCTCGCTTGAAGGCCGATGGGACTCCGGCGGTGGCGGGTTTTCCCAACCCGGAAGACAAAGCCATCCTCTCGAGCCTGCTGAAGATCGCCGGGGAGCGCCCGGGCTTCCCCACCATCCCGGTAGCGTACTTTCACTTCGACGCCGCGATAGCTGACCAGCAGGTCGGAGACGTCATCGCCGCAGACGCTGGCTCCAAGATCCTCCTCGTCGACATCGATCCGGCGTCGCCGGATCGGGGCAAGCTGTTTCCAACGATCGCGAAGCTCCCAGCTCCGGACATCTATGTTCCGGAGAACCTGCTCGCGGTTGCGAGCTTCCCCGGGGTAGTGCTCAACAGTAGCCGCAGCTACGCGTTCGTCGTCATGCGGGGGTTAGGGGACGCGTCTGGCGCGCCGCTGGGCTCACCGCTGGAGTTCGAGCAGGTGAAGCTTGGGCAGGACCCCGAGGGCGCTGAGGGTCTAGCAGCTCAGTACGAGCCGCTCTGGGAGACGCTGGATGCGCTGGGAGTAGACCCGGGAGACGTCGCCGCCGCGACAGTCTTCACCACGGGCGACGTGGTGAAGCAGACGTACGAGTTGAGCCAGCGCGTACTGGAAAAGTACGACGTGACGTTGGACAACCTCGAGATCGATCCTGACGACGGCGCGACGCACGACCGGTTCTGCGAGATCTTGGGGACCGTCGACTTCCCGCAGTTCCAGGTGGGCACACCGCCGTTCGATACCGAAGGCCTGTTCGCCTTCGGCGACGACGGCTTGCCCATCGAACAGCGCAAGGAGACCGCGAAGATCGTCATCACCTTGCCCAAGCAGCCGATGCCCGCAGGGGGCTATCCGTTGGTCATGTACTTTCACGGCTCGGGCGGGGTCGCCGGGCAGGTCGTCGATCGCGGCAGGGTTACAGAGCCCGGCGGCGAGACGACGAAAGGTGAAGGGCCGGCGTTCGTGCTGGCTCCTCACGGGTTCGCCACAGTGGGCTCGTCTCACCCCGTCAGCCCGGATCGGCTGCCGGGCGCGAGCGACATCGCCTACCTCAACTTCAAGAACCTCGCGGCGATGCGTGACACGTTTCGTCAAGGCGTGATCGAGCAGAGGCTCTACCTCGAAGCGTTGAGCAAGCTCGAGATCTCTCCAGACCTGGTCGCAGCCTGCGATGGCTTGAGCTTGCCCAGCGGGGAGACGAGCTATCACTTCGCGACCAAGCCGATCTTGGCGATGGGGCAGTCGATGGGCGGCATGTACACCAACATGATTGGCGCAGTGGAGCCTCGGATCGAGGCGGTAGTGCCTACCGGCGCGGGGGGCTTCTGGAGCTTCTTCGTCGAGGAGACCGAGGTCGTGCCGAATCTCGACAAGCTGGCGGGGATCCTGCTGGGCTCTAAGGAGACGCTCGACCACTTGCACCCCGCGCTGCAGATCCTGCAGACCGGCTGGGAGACCGTCGATCCGATGGTGTATACCCCGCGGCTCGCGCGCCGGCACCTGGAGGGACACCCCGCGCGCTCCGTGTACGAGCCAGTGGGCAAGGGCGACAGCTACTTTTCCACGAAGATTTACGACGCCTTCAGCCTGGCGTATGGAAACCAGCAGGCGGGGGATCAAGTCTGGCCGGAGATGCAGGCTTCCCTCGCGGTTGGAGGGTTCGATGGGTTCGCGGAGTATCCGATAACGGACAACCGCGTTGCCGCCGATGGGACGCCTTACACCGGGGTGGTCGTTCAGTACGAAGGTGATGGGATCTACGATCCTCACGCCATTTACGGACAGCTCGACGCGGTCAAGCATCAATACGGCTGCTTCTTCGAGACTTACCTCAAGACGGGGAAGGCCACGGTCCGCGCACCCGAAACGATCGATGCGCCCTGTCAGTAGTCAGGGCTGACGTTTTTCGGCGAAGCGCGCCGGCTGGACATTATGCTCCGGCGGCATGGCAGTCGGTGAAGGCATCGAGAGTGAGGTGCACGACGTTCCGGACCACCTGATCCAGCGCTGGACGCGCCGCGAGCGGGTGTTCCTGATGCTCGCGGGCGTGTTCCTGGGTGCGATGGCCATGCTGAACATCATCAGCATTACTCGGTTCATCCAGCTGGGGCCGCTTTCGCTCGCGATCGGCGTGTTGCCTTACCCGCTCACGTTCCTTTGCACGGACCTGATCAGCGAGCTCTACGGGCAGCGAAGAGCCAACTGGGTGGTGTGGGTCGGCCTCGGCCTGAACCTGCTGGTCATCGGTGTGATGTGGCTCGGCCACCAGATCCCGTCGGTGCCTCCGGAGGTACAGGCGCCGTGGCAAACGCTTCAGTTGTCGCAACCCGTTTTCTTGCCCGACGGAAATAAGGTAGAGGGCACGGTGGAGCTCTACTCGTTGGTCTATTCGTGTACGAGCGGCGCCGTGTTCGCGTCGATGCTCGCCTACATGGCAGCGCAGTTCTGCGACGTGTACCTGTTTCACTTCTGGAAGAAGCTGACTCGGGGCAGGCACTTGTGGCTGCGCAACAACGGCTCGACGCTGGTGAGTCAGCTGGTGGACGCGACCATGGTGATCGGGGTGACGTTCGGCGCCGCCTTCTTGCGGGGCGACATGACGCTCCGGGTGCTGCTTGGCCTGCTGGTCTCGAACTACTTGTTCAAGATGGTCGCGGCGCTCCTCGACACCATCCCGTTCTACCTCCTGGTACGCTGGCTGCGTCGCTACCTCGAGTTGCCAGACAACGTGGAGATCGACGGCTCGACTCTCTAGCCACACCGATCGGGCGTGCAGCCTGTTCGTCCGGGTCCTCAGCCGTCCCCGGAGAGGGCCACGTGGCGCGTGCGCGAGAGCTCAACCCGGCGGGTTGAGCTCTTCGTTGCGCCGCGCCGTGTCCTCTTCCGTGGTCTCGAAGAGCACTTCCTGCACGAGGTCCAAGACCCGCTGCCGATCGAATGGCTTCTCGAGCCAGCGGTCCTTGTGCTCTGCCAGGAACTCACGCGCCGCAGGGGTGAACGCGCCTCCGGTCATGAACACCATGCGGAGCGCGATCTCGGGCGCTTCGGCCTCCAGCCGCTGATACACCTCGAGGCCGCTGACTTCGGGCATCATCATGTCGCACACGATGACGTCGAACTGCTCGTCGTTGCCCAGCAGGCGCTCCAGCGCTTGCTTGCCGCTGTGAGCTAGCTCGACTTCATGCTGCTTGAGGATCCGGCGCAGGGCCTTGAGCACGACGGGCTCATCGTCGACGATGAGCACCCGCGCGGCGCGAGCCTTGGACAGGCTGGGGGGCGGCAGCTCCGCAGGCTTGGGTAGCGCGCTGGACGCGGGTAGGTGCACGCGAAAGATGGAGCCCCAGCGCAGGCTGGCGTCGGCATCCCCTTCATCGACGATGGACACATGCCCGGAGTACGCGGCCACGATGGAGTGGCAAATCGAGAGCCCGAGCCCCACGCCTTCGCCTACCGGCTTCGTGGTGAAGAACGGGTCGAAGATCCGCTGACGAAGCTCGCTCGGGATGCCTGGCCCGGTGTCGCTGATCTCGACGATGATCTCGTCTCCGCGGTGCCTCGTGCGCACGCGGATCTCATTCGTTTCCGCGCGGCCATCATCCAAGGCCTGCGCCGCGTTCATCAGCAAGTTCAGGAATACTTGTGCCAGCCTTGCTTCATTGGCGCTGACCATCGGAAGGTCGGAGGAGTAGTCTCGGATCAGCCGCGCGCGATGGCGGATCTCGTTCTGCGCCATGGCGATGGCGCTCTCCAGGGCCTGGGTTACGTCGACTAGCCCGACCACGTCATCGTCAGACCGCGAGAACGTCCCGAGGTCTCGAACGATGCGTCTCACCCGATCCGCGCCCTGGAATCCTTCACCGACCAGATCCCGTAGCTCTTCGAGCAGGCTGGTCTCGACCCGGCCGCTCAAGCCATCGAGCGACTGCTGCGCTTGCTCGAGGTTGGCGAGCACGTAGGCCAGCGGGTTGTTGATCTCGTGGGCTACGCCTGCAGCGAGCGTACCCACGCTCACCATCCGCTCGGAAACGCGAAGCTGGGCCTCGAGGGCGCGTCGCTCGGTTAGATCGCGACCGATGGTGACGACCCCCGGCTTGCCATTGAAGATGAGCGGCATGGACGCGAGCTCGGCATAGGCGACGCTGTCGTCACGGCGGAGCACCCGCGTCTCGCGAAACTCTGGTCGTTCGTCTCGCAGATGCTGCAGAAATGCCTCCTGGTCTGCCTCGTGGATCAGGTGCACCAACCGGCTGCCCTGGATGTCCTCCAGGCCGTCGACTTGGTTCAGGGCGAGCGCGGCTGGGTTGGCGTACACCACGCGCTCTTCGCGGGTCACCCACAGCGCGACGGGGAGACCCTCGCTGAGACTGCGAAAGCTCGCCTCCGAACGCTTGAGCGCGTCTTGAGCACGCCGTTCGTGGGTCCAGTCTCGGAAGACTACGGCGACCCCAGTGATGGAGCCGCTCTCATCCCGGATTGGCCCTGCCACACCTTCGATGGACACGTTGCGCTCGTCGCGGGTCTGCAGGCGTGCGCGATCACCAAACACCACCACCACGCCGCCTTCGATCACCGCGCGCACGATGCTCGCTGGCTTCGCGCTCGGGTCCTCGAAGATGCGCACGATGCTCTTCAGGCGGTGCCCGAACGCTGCCTCGCGGGAGTAGCCGGTGAGTTGCTCCGCGACACGGTTCATCTTCTGCACTCGGCCGTTGAGGTCGGTGATGATCACCGCGTCAGCGATGCTGTCGAGGATGCTCTCGAGCTGCTTCTCCGCGGCCTGCACCTGCTTGCTGGCGTCGAGTCGGGCCGACGCGTCGCGAGCCGTGAGGATCACCCAGCCGCTCTTGGAGAGCCGGAGGCTCAAATCGACCTCGAGCGTCTCCCCGTCGGCGCGACGCAGCACTCCGCTCCCGCGGCGCACGCGGCCATCGCGGAGTTCAGCCGCCGCGACGCCCCAGGCACGGGCGTCCCGCCAGGGGCTCACCGAAAGCTGCCACACTTTTCGTGCGATCAGGTCGCTCGAGCGCAGCTTGAGCAGTTCGCTCGCGGAGAGGTTTCCGTAATAGATGTCGCCCGCTTCGCTCACCAAGAGCGCCGCGTCTTCGACCGCATCGAGGGCGTCCCGCAGCACCTCTTCCAGGCCAGAAGCAGCCGTCTCTGGGGACGCATCCATCGGGCTCAGCATACCTGCTCCATGTAGGTGCGTCGCCACCCTGTAAAATTCGGGACTTCCGGCGACATTTCCGCAGCGCTTGAAACCCGAGGCATACAAGCCTGGCTTTCATGCACGGCTCCGTATCCGTCGCGTAACATGCGCGACGCTATGACTGGTGATCCGTCTGGAGCTCAGGTCACGCGCCGCGCTGCGCCATACCGCCCAACGTTCGATGACCCGACCGTGGTCTCCAACGTTGGCCACGTCGATCCTCGGGGGGGGACCCTCAGCGGTGATTTCGCGGTGCGCTACGAACCGCGTGACAACCTCGGGGAAGGGGGCATGGGCACCGTCCAGCTGTGCCACGACCGACGGGTCGGGCGTGACGTGGCCATGAAGCTGGTGCGCTCGGAGTACGGCGGAAGCGTCCAGATGCGCGAGAGATTTTTCCGCGAGGCAAGGGTTCAGGGGCAGCTCGAGCACCCGAGCATCGTGCCGGTATACGACATTGGGGAGGGGCCCAACGGGGAGGCCTACTTCACCATGCGTCGAGTCAAAGGGCTGACGCTCGAAGCCGTGATATTCGGCTTGCAGAATGGAGATCGGGACATCTCCAATCGCTACTCTCGACGCAAGCTGCTCAACGCGTTCAGCAACGTTTGCCTGACGGTCGCCTACGCCCACTCTCGCGGCGTGGTGCATCGTGACCTCAAGCCTGCCAACATCATGCTTGGAGACTTCGGTGAAGTCATCGTGCTCGACTGGGGGCTTGCGAAGCTCCCGGGCAGCGACGACTCTGGCGTGGCGCCAGCCAGCCAGCGGGTCAGCCTGCCCGATCTGCACAACTTGACGACGCGGGCGGGCAGTGTGCTCGGCACCCCTGGCTACATGCCACCGGAACAGATCCGCGGTGCCGAGCTGGTAGATGCGAAAGCGGATATCTACGCGCTGGGCGCGATCCTCTTCGAGCTCGCCTCGCTCGAGCCGATGCACAACGCCGAGAACGTCGACGACATCTTCAACTCGACGCTCATGGGCACCCAGGGGCGACCCAGCGCTCGCGCGCCCCATCGCAATGTGCCGCCAGAGCTCGACGAGCTCTGCATCACCGCGACGGCGAGCGATCCCGCGCAGCGACCCACGGCGCGGGCCGTGCATGAAGCGATCGAGCGCCTGCTCGATGGCTCTCGCGACACGGAAGCACGCCAGGGGATGGCAGCAGAGCGCGCTGCCATGGCGCAGGTCGCTCTAGCTCATAGCCATGTGGAAAATGACCCGGCTCAGGCCGCTCAGCACCGCGCTCGTGCTATGCGGGAAGTCACCACCGCGCTGGCGCTCGACCCCTCGCACCAGGGTGCGACCAGCACCTTGGTCAATTTGCTCGCGGTGCCGCCGAAGCAGCTGCCTCCGGACGCTCAGCGCGAGGTCGAGGGGGTGGAGCAAACGGACCTGAAGCACCGATTGCGCTCGCTGGGTGTTGGGCACCTGGGGTGGCTGCTGCTGGTACCGCTCTTGTTTACCCAAGGCGTCAGGAGCTACCTCTTCTTGGGTATCCTGATCGGTCTGGCGTTCGCGCTCAGCGTGGCGAACCTGGTGTGTGCTCGAATCAAGCACGTCTCGCGAGGTCTCTCGACGGCCCTGTGTTGCGGCGACTACGTGGGCGTGGCGGCCGTCTCGGCGATGCTTGGCTCGTGGGTGATGGTCCCGGTTCTGGCGCTGGCCGTCATGACGATGCACATGCTCCACACCCGGGTGCGAGGGGCGAATCACACTCGGATGCTGATCGGCGCCTTCGGCGCGATGTTGCTACCGCTGGTCCTCGAGTGGCTGGGCCTGTTCCCCCAGGTAGCGCATTTCCAGGCGGGTGAGTTGCTCGTCCGCTCCTGGCTCGCGGACTTGGCGCTGATTCCGACGACGGTCGGCGTCGTGCTGTTTCACACCATCGTGGTGCTGATGGTCTTTGGCGGTCTGTCGCGCACGATGGACGCCTACGCTCGGGCGGAGCGGAACCTGCTGCTGCACGCGTGGCAGCTCCGGCAGCTGATTCCGGATCAAGACAACTTGCCGAACATGCCGACCCTCGACACGCGTCCCAGCACCCGGGAGCGCGTCGTGAGTGCGATCGTCGGCTAGCGTCAGCTCGAGCCGGAGGGGGTCAGGGTGAAGTGCCAGACCCGCATTGGAAAGCTCGCATAGTCGGAGCGCGAAAGATCGGGCACTTGCTCAGGCTCGATTGGGCGGGCTGCGTCGAAACCCGCGCCGGTGAAGAGCCGATAGATGGCGTGCTCCGACTCGAAGTCTGCTCGTGCCCCGCGGCCGCGCGTCACGATACGAATCGCCGCACGCATGGCTTTGACCGCCGCCCGCGTCTTGGAAGCCTGACTCCTGACCCGGAGATCGCACAGGAAGCTCGCCGAGTGGCGGTGCACCTGGGAGCGCCTCAGCGCACCGGCGACGGCGCTGGCCAGGCGCTGCCGCTCCGCGTTGTCGAAGTAGCCAAGCAGACCCTCTGCGATGACTACGGGGCGGCTGCTCCCCTCGAGGCGCTGAGCCAGCCATGACTCGAACTCGGGCGATAGCACGTCGGCGCAAGCAAGCGTCAGGCGTTCGTCGAGGGTGTTCCGAATTGCCCGAGGGAAACGTAGCAGGAGCCGCTTCTTGGCCTCGATCATGTGCGGAAGATCGACTTCGACGTAGTCGACCCCGTGATCGAGGGCCCAGGTGACTCCCCGCCGAGACAGGCCGGCGCCCAACTCGACGACGCGGTCGGGCCCCAGCCGCGCCAATGTGTGATCGATGGATCGGTGCCTGAACTCGAGGTAATCGATGAGCCGCGGGGTGTTTCGTGCGACCCGGGTCACCCACTCGAGCCCGACGCGGAGCGACCAGAAGAGGCGCGCGCCCTTCGCAGTCTTGAACCACTCGGCGTAGGGCATTCCCAGGCGGAACCAAGCGTAGGCGGTGTAGTGCGCCGTCGGGCCAACCTGGACATCGCGCTCCGCGGTGTCACCAAGCAGGGGATTGGGGGGCAGACCAGGGCTCATGATGATTCGCTGGGTCTCATGCCATGGCCTGGAAGCTGG
>JAUILJ010000051.1 GCA_030433055.1 Polyangia bacterium | reverse complement strand
GCGCCGGGGCGCGCGAGGTCGTGCTCCGCGGGGGAAACGTGTTGCTCAACCCTCGCGCGGAGCTGCGCATCCCTCTGGGCGATGTGTGGTCCACTGCGCTGTTCGTCGACAGCGGGAACCTGTGGCTCGATCCGATGCAAGTGCGCCCGTTGGTGTGGCGATACTCCGCAGGCAGCGGTCTGCGGGCAAACACACCCATCGGACCGCTGGCGTTCGACTACGGTATCAACCTCGATCGGCGGCCTTGGGAGGATTTCGGGGCTTTTCACTTCAGCGTTGGGTTGTTCTAGGCGCTCGAGACGGAGCGCCTCACCCCCAGGAAATCCAGGAAGAGGCCGGTTTGCGCCTGGACCGGTGGGGTCCGATCTGGAAGGTTGACCCGGTTCTCGGCTCTTGAGGCGCAAGGGGCTGGCGGTCGTGAGACGAGTGCGCCATATCGGCGCAGGGCCTGAGCTTCGCGCCTCAGCATGGGTTTGCGAGCATGGACGCGCCGCCGGCCGGCGCGAATCAAGCAGCAACTTGCTGCCTGGTTAGCAACGGCCCTTCGGGTTTTCGTCTGAACTCCCCAGACTGAAGCTCGCTGAGCGCTAGCGCCCCGAACGACTGATTTCGAAAGCCCCTACTGAGTGACCTCCCCATCGCAGAACGCTCCCCAGCCCGACGCTATCGGCTTGTGGGAGCAGTTCAGACGCCACATCCCTCGTTACGGCGTGGGGCTGCTGCTCCTCGGCACGTATCAGTATCTGCAGTACTGGATTGATACGCACATCGCGAAGGCGATCAACGCTGCCTCGGGCGGTGGCTTCGACTTCGGCGGATCCGGCTTTGCGCTGCGTCTCGGCATCGGCCTGATCGGCGTGGCGATCCTGGCGTTCGTGATCCGCGTGCTGAGTCGCGTCGCGATCTTCAACGCCGGTCGCATCGGCGAGTACGAGCTGCGGCGTGGCTTGCTCAACCGCCTGCAGGCGCTGGGGCCGGCTTTCTACAGTCGCATGAGCACCGGCGAGATCATGAGTCGGGCCACGAACGATCTCGGGCAGGTGCGGTTGCTGCTCGGCTTCGGTGTGCTCAACGCCATCAACACGTTGTTCGCCCTGGTGAGCGCGCTGTCGGTGATGCTCCCTCTGAGCCCTCGCCTGACGCTGGCGGCGCTGGCGCCGCTGCCGATCTTGTTGATGGTCACGCGCTCATTCTCCAAGCGCATGTTCACGTACACCCGGGACAACCAGGCGGCGATTGGTGGTCTCAGCGAGCAAGTCCAGACGAGTATCGCGGGGGTGAGGGTAGTCCGCAGCTTCGCGCTCGAAGAGTCCGAGCTTGCGCGCTTTGACACGAAGAACGCCAACTACCTGGAAAAGAGCCTGCAGCTCGCGCGCCTGCGCGGCTCCTTCGGCCCGGTGATGCAGTCGATCACCGCGTTGGGTGGCGTGATCGTGTTCTGGTATGGCGGCCATTTGATGTTGGGCAAGCAGCTCGATCCGGGGGAGTTCTTGGCCTTCTCTCGTGCGCTGAGTCGCCTGACTTGGCCCTTGATCAGCCTGGGCTTCCTGGTTGGCTTGGTTCAGCGCGGCCGCGCTTCCTACTCCCGCTTACAGGAAGTCTTCGATGCCGAGCCGGATATAGTCGACGGTGACGATCGCCTGGATGAACCCGTGCTCGGCAAGCTGTCGGTCCGCCACTTGTCCTTCAGCCACGGTGAGAACCGGGTGCTCGAGGACGTCTCCTTCGATCTGGAGCCCGGCAAGTCTCTGGCCGTCGTCGGCCGCACGGGCAGCGGCAAGAGCACCCTGGCGGTGTTGCTCGCGCGCCTGATGCCAACTCCGCGCGGAACTACGTTCCTGGACGGCAAGGACATCTGCGATCTGCCGCTGAACCAGGTGCGCGGCGTGGTTGGCTATGCTCAGCAAGATGCCTTCCTGTTCTCGACCACGGCGGGGCGCAACATCGGCTTCGTCCTCGATGAACCCGACACCGGTCCTTCACTGCTGACCATCCGTCAGGCGGCGGCTGAGGCTCAGGTGCTCGACGAGATCCTCGGGCTGCCGGATGGTTTCGACACCGTGGTAGGAGAACGCGGGGTGCAGCTGTCGGGCGGGCAGAAGCAGCGGGTGGCGCTGGCCCGCGCGCTGGTCTTCGAGCCGAAGGTGCTGGTGCTGGATGACCCGCTGAGCGCCGTGGATGGGCGCACTGAAAAGAACATCCTCGAGGCCATCGATCGCCAGCGCGCTCAGCGAGGCGTGGTGCTGATCACCCACCGGGTGGCCGCGGCGGCGCGCTGCGATCAGGTGATCGTGCTGGATCAGGGCAGGGTGGTCGAGCAAGGCACTCACGAGGAGCTGTGCGCAGCGGGAGGCCTGTACGCGACCTTCGCCGAAGAACAGCGCCTGGAGAGTGAGCTGGAGCGAATCGGGGCTCAGGAGCTCGCGGCGGTGGATTCAGGCGCGCTGGAAGGAGCACCCGCGTGAGCGCGTCGAACGGAGCGGGCGCTTCGAGCGCCAAGGCGGCGCCAGCAAGCTCGCGAGGTGACAAGTCGCCGAACGATGCCGGGCGGAAACAGACTGAGGCGATCCTGCGGGCCTTCCACGAGGAGGACGCCCTCGGCAAATCCTACGACTGGGGGCTGATGAAGCGCATCTGGCCCTTCGTGCACCCCTACCGCCGCTTGTTCTTCGCGGCGATGGGTGTGGTGATGCTGACCGCCGCGGGTGCCCTAGCCCAGCCGCTGGTGATGCGCTGGGCGATTGACGATGGAGTGGCGTCGCAGGACGCAGGGATCCTGATGCGAGGCGGACTGATCGTCGCGCTGATCGTCGTCACCTCGCAGCTGCTCAGCTTCTTTCAGATTTACACCATCCAGGTGGTGGGTGCGCGGGCCATGGCGGATTTGCGCCGCGTGATCTTCCAGCACCTGCACAGGCTCAAGGTCGGCTTCTTCGACGTGCAGCCGGTGGGGCGCCTGGTGACCCGAGTCACCAACGACGTGGATGCCATCCTGGAGCTGTTCGCGTCTGGAGCGCTGGGAGCGTTTGGCGATCTGATCCGCCTGGTGGGCATCGTTGCCGCGATGCTGATCTTGGATTGGCACCTCAGCCTGATCGCTTTCCTCGCGGTACCGCCTGTCGTGCTGATGGTGCGCGCGGTACGCAAGCGCTCCCGCACCGCCTATCGCGAGATCCGCGCCAAGACGGCGCGCATGAACGCGACCATGAACGAGCAGGTCAACGGGATGGCCATCGTCCAGGCCTATCGGCGCGAGGATGCGGTCAGCCGCGAGTTCGATCAGATCAACGGCGACTACCGGGACGCCAACATCCGGTCGGTGAAGTACGAGGCGATTCAGGACGCAGCGATCGAGATGGTGAGCGCCGTGTGCCTGGCGAGCATCATCCTGGCGCTGGGCTATCGCCAGAGCAGCTTCGGCACGCTGGTGGCGTTCAACGCCTACCTGGTGATGTTCTTCGAGCCGATCAGCGCGCTGGCTCAGCGCTACACCTTGTTGCAGTCCGCCATGGCTGGCGCAGAGCGTGTGTTCGGATTGCTCGACATCGAGGAGATCGACGCCGCGCCGATGACGGATGTCAGCGACGGAGATCCGGGCCTCGCCTTCGAGCTGGACCACGTCGACTTCGAGTACAAGCCCGGGGTCCCAGTGCTCAAGCAGGTGTCGTTCGACGCGCGCCCCGGGGAGAAGATCGCTGTCGTGGGGCCCACGGGCGCGGGCAAGACCACCGTCGCCAGCCTGCTGCTCCGCCTCTACGAGCTGCAGAGCGGCGTCGTGCGCGTGGGCGGCCAGGACGTGCGAGGGGTGTCTCGAGACGAGCTACGCAAGCGCTTCGCGGTGGTGCCTCAAGATGTATTCCTGTTCCAGGGCACGGTCGCGTCCAACATCGCCGCCGGTCTCGAGCCGGACATCGAGAAGGTGAAGGACACGCTCCGCCAGATCGATGCCCTCGACCTGTTCGAGCGCCGCAAAGGCGGTGTGCTCGCCGAAGTTGACGAGCACGGCGCGAACTTCTCCGCGGGGGAACGCCAGCTGATCGCGTTTGCGCGGGCGCTCTACCGTGACACCCAGCTGTTGATCCTGGATGAGGCGACTGCCTCGGTGGACAGCGACACCGAAGCTCGCCTGCAGCGTGCGTTGGAGCGGCTGATGGAAGGTCGTACGGCGCTGATCATCGCTCACCGCCTGAGCACGGTGCGAGCGGCGGACCGCATCGTCGTATTCCACAAGGGCCGAGTCGTGGAGCAAGGCAACCACGAGGAGCTGCTCGCCCTGGGCGGGCTCTACGCCAAGCTGTATCAGCTTCACTTCGCGGATCGCGGTAGCGCCGCGAGCAGCGGTGAAGACGAGGGAAGCAGCGGTGAAGACGAGGGAAGCGGCGAGCCAGGCGCGCAGAGCGACGGGCAGGGCCCCGAGGGCAACGCAGCGCCGAGCACCGAACCGAGCGAAGGTGAGCTGGGCAGAACACCCGGCTCGTCGTCAGCTCAGCGGGTTGGGGGTGAGTGAGCGCTGCAAGGCGCGGAGCTGGCTCGAGTCACCCGCCGCCTATGGGGCCGTGCACGGACCAGTTGCGCCCATTGAGCGCCCCATCACCAGCGGGCGAGGCGCTGGGCGGGCGGTCCAGGACCAGTGACCGCGCCGCCTCGCCTTCCCTGCGCCTTTGGGCTACCACTGGCGGCGATGACGGGCAGTGAGACTGAGCAGACTGGATCCATCTCAGGCCGGCGGCGAGGGCCGCGCGGCACCGCGCGCCTGACGTGGGGCGCGCTGCTCGCTGCGGCGGTGGTCGGTGCTGGCTTCGGCGCCGCGGGTTGCTCCTCCTCGGCGTGTGAGAAAGGCGTCGACGAGGACGGCATCGTGGAGGTGCGGGACATCCAGCCCCAGGGCATCAGCTACGCGAGCAGCGACTGGCAGGGACCGTACTTTCCATTTCCTCCGGGAAAAGTTTACCGTTTCTACCACGGCTTCGGCAAGCAGCCAGACGTGGCGGTGGCGTACGTGGCCTTCGAGGAGAACCCCACCACGGTGAGCCAAGCCGCCGGTGACGAGGCGCTGCTCAAGGTCGACGACGAGAAGATCGAAGTCTACAACAACACCTGCGCCGATTTCTGGGTGCGGGTCGCCGCCAGTACGTCGCCCTGACCGGGAGCCGCCAACGACCGCAGCCCACCCGAGCGCGGCCAGCCGTTGCGTGTCGCCGCTGGCCCAGTCGCCGGCGGTTCGACCCCGCTAGTCGACCCAGCCGTCGACCACGACGCGCGCAACCAAGGCCTCGGTGACATCCTCAGCGCGGGCGATGTCCCGGGCGCGGAAGCCGCCAAAGACGCGCCCCAGCTCCAGGGCGGCGAAGGGCTCACCCAGCAAGAAGATCGGGAGTGATGCCACGCTCGAGACATGCCCGGCGGCGCGCTCTAGCCGCGCGGAAACGCTTCGGGCTGCGGCGCCGTCTCGCGCTTCGGCGATCAGGGTGCGCCCGGCGCGCACCGAAGCGGAAGCGGCGTCCGACGGAGCGAGGGTCTCTCCCAGCAGCAGCTCGCTGCCCCCGCCGCTCGTGGACTCCACCCGCAGCTGCCCTGACGGAGTAGCTTGGAGCAGCAGCGCGACGTCTGCGCTGGCAGCGGTCATGGCGGTCGTGACGCACAGCATCAGCGCGTCAGACAGGCAGGTCGCGCTCGCCAGCACACCGACCGGGTCGATGGGAGGTGGCCGAAGCGTCGACGGAGGCTGGGAGTCGTAGTTGGTGCGGACGCGTAGCGTTTCACCGCTCTCGTGCTGAGGGGCCTGAGGTTGAACCCCGGCGCTGGCGAGGGCGAGCCGCTTCACCAATGAATTCCGCTCGGAAATGTTGAGGCCCTCTAGCTCCTTCAGCCGCCGCCAGACACGCCAGCTCTCGTGGCGCACGAAGGCCGTGAGCGCGACGCGGCCATGAGCGATGCCACGAGACAGCAGGTTGAACCCGATGGGGCCGATGGCTACGACACCGTTGGTCACGAACCAGCGATTGTCGCCAGCGCTCCCGTCGCGCGTCTGGCGCGGGTCGCCCAGACCGGACTCGTCATCAGCTGGATGGATGAATTCGACGCGGGGCGGCTTGCGGTCCATGGAGGGGGGAGGGGTTTCCGTAAGGGGAAGTACGGCTCGCCTGCACGCGGCTACGGACGCAGGTGTGGCAAGGTGGGGCATTCTCGGACACTCTGCGCCCGGGTCAAGCGCTATCCTAGAACCGAGAGTTTGTGGGTGCAGGTGAGAGCCATTCGCACGCTGCCCGACAGAAACCCGCCTGGCGCTCGAACCACCCACTTCGCGTTGCGTCATCTGCAGACCGGTCTACCCACCGGTTGTGCACGGGCGCCATCTGGCGCGCGAAGATCCCGTGACATGCTCGAATCGTCCCCCTTCTTCGCCTCGAGGTAGCGGTGCCGTGGGCGGGAGGGTCGGGCCGGTGCCGAACATGCGCGCTGTATTGGCCCGCTCCCCAAGGCGGCAGTTGACGCTAGGTTCTGGGCGTGGCGATCGGGCTGCCGCCGGATGAGGAATCGTGTGACTGAGCAAGCGCAAGGAAAGGTGTGGCTGATCGGTGCCGGCCCTGGGGAGCCGGATCTGATCACGGTACGTGGACGCGACCTGTTGGGTCGCGCCGACGTCGTGCTCTACGACGCTCTCTCTCACCCCGCGCTGCTCGAGTGTTGTCGACCCGACGCGGAACGGCGCAACGTCGGGAAACGCTACGGGCAGCGGAGCCCGGATCAATCGTGGATCACCTCGCAGTTGATCGAGCTGGCTCGGGACGGGAAGCGGGTAGCTCGACTCAAGGGCGGCGACCCGTTGCTCTTCGCTCGCGGCGCCGAAGAGGCGGAGGCGCTCGCGGACGCGGGGATCCCGTTTGAGATCGTGCCTGGGATTTCCAGCCCCGTGGCGACCACGGCCTACGCAGGGATCTCGATGACCCACCGGGACCTCTCCTCGAGCGTCACCTTCATCACCGGGAGCGATCGAGAAGGCAAGCAATGGTCAGATGCCGCATGGAAAAAGCTGGCGACCGCGACGGACACCATCTGTGTTTTGATGGGGATGCGTCGCATCGGGGAGATCACCGCGGCCATCGCCGGTGGTGGGCGAGCTGAAGACACACCGGTCGCGGTCATCCAGTGGGGAGCCCGGCCTCAGCAGCGAGTCGTGGAGGGCACCCTGCAGAACATCAGCGCACGAGTGCGAGAGGCGGGGCTCACGAACCCCGCGATCATCGTCGTCGGTGAAGTGACGCAGCTGCGGACGAAGCTCGCTTGGTACGATTCACGGCCGCTGTTCGGCCAGCGGCTGATGGTGCCGCGGCCCGCGGCGCAAGCGCGGACCACCGCCGCGGCCATCCGGGAGCGCGCGGCTCAGCCCGTGATCCTCCCCATGATTCGCATCGAGGCCCCGCCTCAGCCCGAGCGCCTGGAGCGCGCGGTGCAGGCCTTGGGGAGCTACGATTGGGTGCTGTTCACCAGTGCGAATGGGGTCAACCGGTGCGCCGATACGCTCGAGGGCCTCGGCCGTGACGCGCGCGCGTTTGGCGCCGCAAAGGTGGCATGCATCGGACCGAAGACTGCGCTGGCGCTGGCTCGCATGGGTATCCGTGCGGATTTGGTTGCCAGGGAGTACGTCGGTGAGGGGCTCGCGGAGGAGCTCGAGCGCCACGGAGTGGGGGAGGGGAGCCGCGTGCTGCTGCTCAGAGCCCTGGAGGCGCGCGAGGCGTTGCCCGAGCTCTTGAAAGGAGCTGGGGCAGTGGTCGACGTGGTGCCTGCCTATCAGACGTTGCAGCTGGACGACTCCGGGCAGGCCGAGCTTCGTGCCGCGCTGGGGATCGGGGGCGGCTCAGCTCGCAAGATCGACGTGGCGCTCTTCACCTCGAGCTCTACGGTGCACTCGTTCGCCGACGCTCTGGGGGACGCCACGGGAGCACTGCCTCCCGATCTAGTCCTGGCGAGCATCGGGCCCGTGACCTCAGGCACCCTGCGCGAGCGTGGACTTCGAGTCGACGTCGAAGCCGAGCGCTACACGGTGGATGGGCTCCTCGACGCCCTGGAGGCGCACTTCCTCGCGCGCAACGCAGCGCCTTGAGCCGAGGTCGCGCTACTGGCACGCGGGGGGCATGTCTTCGGTGACGGCGATCCCCTCGAACGCTCCTCGATAGCCTCTGAAGCCGAGGCTCGCGCTCACAGCGTCGCACACCGCGGTGGGGCCACCGGTGCCCGGGGTGCCTCTCACGTCAGCGATGCTGGCGAGGGAGTTGTCGAGGAACTTGCGCTCCACGGTGCCTTCACAGATCCCGAGTTGGTCGGCGGCGAGCGCGATGTCAGAGAGTGCCCAGCGGCCGCTGAGTACTGTATCCTCGAGGAACTGACCGTCGCTGGATATGCGGCCGACGATGCTCGCGCTGATGAAGCGAAAGTTGACCGCGCCGTCGTCGATGTTGAATGTGATGTCAGCCCGGTCAGGCAAGCGCACCACGAGCCAGCCATCTCGCACATAGGCGTTGTCGTTCTTGACCAGGGGGGCGCTGGGCGCACCGTCGAAGGCTGAGTCTTCCAGGTAGAAGCGGTCTCTGCCGTCCCAGTGGGGATCGGCCTTCATGTTCTCGCCATGGGGGATGGCGTAGATGGTTTGAGCGATGAACACGTCGACGCTCGGGTCGTCCGGCTCCCCGTTGTAACCCTTGATGTTGACCAGGATGCCCCCACGGCCTCTTTCTTGATCCTTGCGGATACGGTCTTGGAGGTTTGCGTCGAGGCCGACCAACGTCGACGCAACGCGATGCCCGAACGCGTTGTCGATGCCTCGCTCTCCATCGGTTTCTGGGCTGCTTCCCGCTGGGGGCAAGCACTCCACGTCGGGTTCTGGGGGCAAAGAGCAGCGATCGTCGAGATCGAAGCCCAGCGTTTTCCACCGATCGAGCGATTGATCGAGCAAGATGTCTCGCAGGATGTATGAGCGCTCGGGGCCACTGCTGTCGGCGATGCTCGGACGCGTCGGTGGCTTGATCGGATCGCAGGTGCTCGCGTCTTGATCGGGGCCGGCGTCTTTGCAGTCGCCCTCACAGCTGACCCCTCCGAACAGCTCGTCCACGTCAGCGCCCAGCAGGCTGCACGCAGGCTGTATGGCTACCAGCAGGAGCGGACCGAACCCGCTGAGTAGGCGCCTGATACGCCGGGAGCCGGTGTTTCGACGCGCGATGAAGCCTGCGCTGCGCACGCGGAACACTATACGCGACGCGTCGACTCGGCACCCACTCACGTCCGCGCGCGCTGGGCGAAGCTCTGGCGAATTCGCACCGATAGGCGCGGCAACCAAACGCTCGCCCAACAACTTGTACAGGCCGGGGCTGGCTTTGCGCCTCAAGCCGTTGCAGGCTGAGCGCGTTGATGAGCGTTCAGAGGGAGTCTGGAGCTGATAGCGCAGGGAAGCTGCGCCCCCCCGAGCCTGAGGTGCTCGCGGGGCGTTACTTGGTGCTGCATGAAATCGGCATGGGGGGCATGGCTCGTGTCCAGCTCGGACGCGTGCTCGGCCCAGGCGGCTTCGTCAAGCCGGTCGCCGTCAAGCGCCTCCACCCGCATTTGGTGGGGGATCCCGGCTTCGTCACCTTGATCCTGGATGAGGCACGGCTGGCTGCCCGAGTGCGGCATCCCAACGTCGTTGGCATCCTCGATGTGCTCGAAGTGACCGATCCAGACGCGACGTTGGACGGTGAACCAGCGCTCACCGAGGTGCTACTCGTCTTGGAGTACGTGGAGGGGGAGACGCTGCGGCGCTTGCTCGCGGCGAGCCTCAAGCGCGGAGAGCTGCTGGATACGTCGCTGGTGGTCTCGATCATGAGCGGTGTGTTGCACGGTCTGCACGCGGCGCACCGCGCGATGGATGCTCAAGGTCAGCCTCTCCAGCTCGTGCATCGCGACGTTTCCCCGCAGAATATCCTGTTGGGTAGCGATGGCGTGGCGCGGGTGCTCGACTTCGGGATCGCCAAAGGCACGGGGCGCATCCAGTCCACGCGGGATGGGGAGATCAAGGGCAAGCTGCGCTACATGGCGCCCGAGCAGGTGCTCAACACGCCCATGGACGGGCGCTGCGATATCTTCGCCGCGGGCGCTGTGCTGTTCGAGGCGCTCACCGGCGAGCCGCTGATCCACACTGCGACTCAGGCCGAGGGCATGGATCTGCTGTTGCGTGGCGAGTTCCCACGCCTGGCGGACTACGATCCAGCGCTCGAGCCGTTCCAGGCGGTGCTCGACCAAGCGCTGGAACGCGATCCCAACAAGCGCTTTCGAACGGCGCTCGAGTTCGCCATTGCGCTGGAGGCGGTGCAGGCCCCAGCGCCACACCACGAAGTGGCGAACTGGCTCGAGGGCCTGGCGAGCGCACATCTGGCCAAGCGGCGGAAGCAGCTGTTCGAAGTAGAGACCCTCGATCTGGCTCAGTTGGCGACCCCACCTCGGGAGCTGCTCGATTCGTCTGCGGGTTGGCAGCGACCGAGCCGGCCGACGCCGGCGCTGGGATCGAGCGCGGTGCGCAAGGTCGGTACCGAATCGGGGAACTTCACGTCGTTCGCTCCCGCCACGCGTCCGACCAAGGCGCGCCGCCCCGTGTGGCCGTGGATCGCCCTGGGCCTGCTTGGCGTCACCGGAGTCATCGGCTGGCAGCTGCGCGCCAAGGAGTTAGGCGCCGTGGGGTCCCCCGTCCGCGCGGCCAGTGAGCCTCGTCCAGGGAGCGAGGCACCGGCACTCAATGCCGAAAAACCTGCGGCGCCCAGGCCCGTGGAACCGCAGCCGAAGGTGACCGCGGCACCCAGCGCGTCCGCCGAGGCCGCGTCGGACTCCAAGCTCAATACGCACCCGGCTGCAGCGAAAGCAGCGCGGCCTGCAGCGCCTCACGTTGGCGCACCCCGGCTCCCCAGCTCGAAGCCCCCGGCTGGAGCCGTCAAAGCTCCTCCCGCAACCCGGCCAGAGTGTTTGGCTCCCGTCACAGTGGATGATAACGGGATCAAGCACATCAAGCCGGAATGTCTGTGACGGGCGAGACAGCAACCAAGCTTCGGTTACTTGGTGCTCGGGCGACGGGCCGACGAGCGACGCGAGCAGCGATCGCTGGACTGTGTTTCGCCGCGCTCACTTCCGTGGGGGAAGAGGCTCGGGCGGACCACGCTGAGTGTGGCGCGGCCTACGTTGCCGCCCAGAAATTGATGCGCGAGGGTAAGCTGCGAGGTGCACGCAAGCAGCTGATCCAGTGCGCGAAGGATTGTCTGCCCGAGGTCGAGCGAGACTGCACCACCTGGTTGACCGAGGTCGGCTCCAGCATGCCGACCGTGGTGATCGTCGCCCTGGACGGTCAGGGCAACGAGCTCGGTGACGCCGTAGTCGAGATTGACGGGGAGCGGCGGGCTGACTCCCTGGACGGCCATGCGCTGGAGGTTGACCCCGGAAAGCGACGCTTGAAGCTGACCCGCCAGGGGACAGTGCACGAGGTCGAACTCACCATCGTCCAGGGTGAAAAGAATCGCCGTGTGGAACTTCATTTCCCTGAGGTAAACCCAGCTCTACCGAAAGGGGAGCCAGGCACTCCCCAGCGGCCTCCGCCAGTGCCTGCGCAGGATGCCGGCTTGCCGCAGGAGGCATGGCTTGCAGGGGGGGTGAGCCTGACCAGCTTGCTCGGCGCGGCTTACTTCTGGTTTGCCGCGGAGAGCTTGCGCCAGGATCTGTTGGACCGCGGTTGCGCTCCAGGGTGCCCGGAGCAAGACCGCGAGAGCATCCGCGACCGACGTTTGATCGGGGACGTGCTCCTGGGAGTCGGGGTCGTGAGCGCCGGCGTGTTCGGGTACTTCTGGCTCAGCGACTCGGGGCCCGCTGCGGCACCAACCCGAGATGGAGCTTGGGCTGGCTGGCGCGGTCGCTTTTGAGCCGCAGCTGGCTTTTGAACCGCGGCTGGCTTTTGAACCGCAGCTGGCTTTTGAACCGCAGCTGGCTTTTGAACCGCAGCTGGCTTTTGAACCGCAGCTGGCTTTTGAACCGCAGCAACTTTTGAACCGCAGCAACTTTTGAACCGCAGCAACTTGTGAACCGCAGCAACTTTTGAGCCGCAGCTCGCGCTCACTTGGGGTCGTCGAAGACGACTCGCGCGAGCATGAACTTGTTGTTTAGCGCCTCATCAGTGAGCACTTCCAGGTGCTTCGGGTTGTCTAGCTCGCGCTTGAGCGAAGCGATGCGACCGTGCTCGGTGGTGAAGTAGATCGTCTTCACGCCGTTCTTTCGTTGCTCCGCGATCCAGTCCTTGAACTTCTGCCCGGTGGAGACGAACGCCGGGATGCGATTGCCGGTGTAGAAGTTTTCGCCCTTCCAGTTCATCTGGTAGGCGACGATGGGCTCGTCGGGGCTCGCGCGTTGCTTGTAGTACTCGAGAATGGTCTCGCGCTGACCCCAGTGGGGACCGAGCTCTACGAAGTAGGCGTTCAGGCCCCAGGCAGCCCACCACACGGAAACGCCCAGGAGCAACGCTGCCGCGTGAGGACGCAGCCAGCGCCAGGCCATGAGCGTGCAGGAGAGCGCCGCCGCGAGGGTGAAGCCGGAGAGCGCCCCGGTGAAGTCGAGCGACTTCGGCCAGGGTCGCTTGTAGTTGTAGGTGAACAGGTGCATGAGCCGCGCCTGTCCCTCGATGTCGCCGGGGTGCGTCGCGATCATGTCCACGCCGACGATCACGATTACCAGCGCTGAGCAGATGGCCAACGCGCCGAGCAGGGCGCTGGAAAACGCAGGCCGGCTACCGGGCACGATGCGTGGCCGAGGGCGGCCAAACAGGCGAACCGCCAAGCCAAAGCCAAGCAGCGCGGCCACGAAGGTCAGGCCTGCGGCGGCGCGGTTCGGCGCTGGTGGGCTGCCTCCCGGCATCGTCCCCAAGATGCCGCCTGGAAATAGGAGCAGCGCCGCGTAGCACAGCAGGAGCGCCGCAGCGCCGATGCACAGGGCGTAGGGCACGGCCGCTCGGGCTTTGATTGGGCTGCGCGCGTTGCCGCTGCCTGCGGGTAGCTCGGGACGCCCGAGCATGCGATCGAGGACCACTCCGGCGCACATCGCGATGGGCGGCACCGCGGGCAAGATGTAGTGGTGAAACTTGGTCAGTGTGATGCTGAACATCCCGAACGCAGCGACGAACCACATCCCGAGCAGCAGCAGCCCGTCGTTTCGCTGCGTTGGATCTCGCTCCGGTCGTCGCGCCCACCAGAGCAGGCCCGCCGCAGACAGTCCAGACCACGGGAACAGGCCGTAACCCAGCTGCCAGATGTAATAGCGAAACGTCACGTCATCGCCCGAGTTCGTGTCGTGCACGTGCACGAACGCTCGCTTGAACATGTCGTGAAAGATCAGGCGGTCAGTGAACTGCGAGCCGTGGCGCAGGTACATCTGGACGTACCAGGGCAGCGCGACGCAGGCTACGAGCAGAAACAGCGCGGGCAGCTCCATGCGCAGCAAGACCTTCCAGCGCCTGGTCACCCCAACGTAGGCCAAGGCAATCGCCAGCGGGAGCACGAGGCCTGGTGCGCCCTTGCCCATGGTGGAGAGCGCCGTCATCAGCCATGCCGCGAGGAAATAAATCCTGGAGAGGCGGCGCTCGTGCTTGTTCAGCAACAGCACCAGGAACAACACCGCCGTCCACAGCAGCCCGAGCGCTGCAGGTTGAAGCCAGGGTGCGCCATAGACTGGTCCGCCAGCGCGGCACGCCTGGTTCCCCGGCAACCCGCAGTTGCCTCCTCCCGAGCCGGAACTGAACTGATCCAGGTGCCACTGAAAGCCCATGTGCGGGCCACTGAGCAACAGACTGACGTTGCGACTGATCAAGTACAGGACCTGGGGGACCACCAGCAGGGTGATCACGCCGAACAGCAGGTGCCAGGCGCTCAGCGTCAGCTTGCGCTTGCCGAAGGTCACCTCGTACCTGCGCGCTTCCTTTTCTGGATCCGTAAGGAAGCCAAGTAGGAAGAAGCCGCCAGCCGCCGTCAACGGGGCGACGTACGGCATGTCGGTCATCGTCTGGTGGGTGAGGAAGAACCAATAGGGCATCGTGATCAGGATCACGGCGCCCAGGAACGCCGCGCGCCTCCCGACTGCTTTCAGCATGCCCCGGTACAGGACGTAGGTGCCGCCAAGGGAACCCAGGAACACCGGGAAACGCGCTGCCCACTCCGGCTGCGGAAACCGCCCAGCCGCAACACCAGCCAGCATCTGGTCGGGCTGGTACTGAACGCCGAGCGTCGCGAAGGACAGACCCTGCATCCAGAAATCCAAGATTGGCTTGGACCAGAACCAGCCGTCCTGCGCCCACCACAAGGAGATCCAGTCGTCCTTCGCGAGCATCTCTCGAGTGACCTCACCGTAGTGGGTCTCCCATGGATCCGTCAGCGAGAACGAGCCAAGCATCGGCAGGTAGATCAGCGCCGTGATCACGATCAGCCAGAAGCCGTGGCGCCGCAGCAGTCCGCGCTCCTCACCTCGCTCGTCCAGGTACCAGACACCCACGCCGCGGCCGACGCGAAACACGCACACGACCAACCACAGGAACGCTGCCGTGATGGTCCCACCCGCGATCGCAATCTGTTGCCGGGGGGAATCAGGTGAGAACATCAGTGCGCCGGACACCGCGAGCTTGAGTAGCGCGGCGAGCACGACGCCCGAAGCCGCCAGCTCGATCAGCCTGGAAGCCAAGCTGGACGCGCTGACTGTGTGCGCGAGGGGTGTGTCGCGCACATCCCAAGCCTGGAACACGTCGAGCACACCACAGGTCGCGATCAGCGCGAACACAGCGCCCACAGGGACACCCCACGTGCCCCAGTGTCGGTTTGCCGCCATGAGGCCGATGCAGCCCAGCGCTCCGATCAATATCAACAGCGGACCGCGCCACAGCGGAGAGTTGCGCGGCGGCTTGGGAGGCTCTGCCTTCAGCTTGGCTGCCTCGTCGAGGCTGGCTCCCGTGGGCGTCGCGCCGTCCTGGCTCGAGTCGGCGGGCTGGTCCTCCGACGGCTCGGCGGCGTTTTCGTGCTCCGGGTGCTCCATCACGCCATCGTGTCCCGCCCGCTGGGCTGGGCGGGAAAGTCCTCGTAAGTTCGCGCCAAAGTGGCGAGTGTCGTACCAGCAAACGAGGCGACGACCAAGCCCAGCCGTGAGGACCACCGACCCCCGCTGTGGGCGGGCGAATCCAGGCAAAAGCCCTGAGATCAGTGCTCGCGTCCGCTGCTGCGCACGACAACCCTGGTCCGCCCCCCCGCGCCCAGCTCAGCGCTGGCCAAGTGCCTCAGAGCGTGGTCTGGGTGGCACTCGGTTCAAGCTGCACGGGTCGCCTGGCACCGCCCAGCGCGCGGAGCGTGGGGTCATAGCGTCGCCAGCCGTCGGGTTCCTCGCCCGGATATGCAGGGACGGCGTAGCGTCGTGTTCGCACGCGTTCCAGGCTGGTCGCTCCTGCGCTGATGACGGGTAGGTGCTTGAACGAGACGGCGGAGTAGAAGATGCGGTAGTGAAAGAAGTTCTTCTGGACGATCAGGTCAGCTTTCCTTGGGGAAATGCCGAGTTCGGTCCAGTAGCGTGGGCGGATCGGAAGTGGAGCGCGCTCCGAGATCACGACGTGGAAGCAGTCCCCTGCCTTCCTGGGCTGCCTGTGCGGCACATCGAGGCGGATCTGACGACCAAAGTCGGAGTCTTGGCGGGCCACGATGCGCGCCCTCAGCACCACCGCAGGTTGGTCATAGCCAGGCGTGCCTCTGAGGGTTACCTCGCGTAGCGAGCCGAGCGGCTCGTTCCACAGTTCGCTCACGAGATCTGGATCGTGGACGGGGACCAGCGCCTTGAGGCCGCGGTCGTTCTTCGCCAGGCCCTGAACGATGTGGGTGTTTCCGCCGGGGGCACCTGCCCCAACGATGTCATCCACGTCCACCAGGGTGATTGGGCCAGCTCGCCTCAAGGGGTTCTTCACGACGGCGTCCAGCGCTTGCTCGACGTTCAGCAGCGGCGGGAGTTGAACCTTGCGCTGCTCCCACGCGCGTTCGGCGAGGTCGTCAGCCAAGCGTTCCGCCAGGGCGCGGTCACCATTCGTGGTGATGTGCACCGCCCAGCCCAGGTTCTCCGCGCTGGTGTAGGGATGCACCATGAACAGGCTGGCGCTGAGCACTCGCGGGTCCTTCTCGAGTTGGCGCATGTAGCGAAACACACCCCGCATAGGCGCCAGAAAGTCGATCGAAGTGCCGCCGCCCAGCACCATGGGTAGCTTGCGCCAGGCGTGCACCGGCCGCGTCTGCCCCCTCAGATAGCGGATCAGGCGATTTCCCGCACGGAAACCCGTGGGGGCCAGGTCCCAGTGAGGGTTCGTGCGATAGGCGATCAGGACATCCACCGGGTCGATGAGCTCTGCGGCGAGATTGGCATGCAAATCGAGGCTCACGGCGAGGCCGGCGTCGGACCCCAGGGCCTCTCGTACTCGGCGAATGATCAGGCCTTCGGGTGACTCGTCGAGCCCCTGAACTTCCATTGAGCCGTGGAGCGCTAGATACACGCCG
>JAUILJ010000963.1 GCA_030433055.1 Polyangia bacterium | reverse complement strand
CGGCAACACCCTCAGCTGCGGGACCGGCGGCAGCGGCGGCAGCGCTGACAACCGAACGGACTGGCGCTTCTTCGACAACTGCACAAACGCCAACACGAACTGCAAGACCCGTAGCGTGGGGTGGCCGACAACGGTGTACATCCGGGTCTATCGTGTCGCGTCAGGCTCGGGTTGTGAGCGCTTCCAGCTGCGCATCTCCCGCTGATTGCTCGAACGCTCGCCAACGCCATAGCCATGCGTCCATCTTCCTCACCAGTCCTTGTACCCGCCCTAATCCTTGCTTCTCTTCTATCGGCTGAAGCAAACGCTCAGTCGGTGGAGGCGGAGGCCTCGACGAGCAGGGGCTTCTTCGAATCGCTTCAGCTCCACCTGGAGGCTGGGGGCGACGCGGTGCTCGGCGGAACACCGTCCGACCGCTTCAACCCCGGCGGGCACCTGCGCGGACACCTGAGCTTCCCGATCACGCGAGCCCTGCACGTTCAGCTCGGCACTGGCAGCTGGTGGTTGCCCGCGGAGCAGGGCGAGGTCGGGCGCTTGATCAGCGCCGAGGCGGGGCTGCGCTTCGCCCCCATGGCCGATCCCGGCCCGCGCGGATTCTTCATCGACGCGAACGGGGGGTTGGGACTGACGGGTGATCTCGAGCGCCCGATGATGAGCATTGGCTTGGGCTGGCAGTTCGCGCTCAGCGACTCCGTAGGCCTTGGGCCTGTCATTCGCTACACCCAGGTCTTCCAGCCAGACTCGGAATCTGGGCCTGACGACGCCCGGCTCCTGGGTGCGGGCATCATGCTGAGCCTGGGCATCCCCAAGCGCGAGCAGGCCCCGGAGACGGACGCTGACGGCGACGGATTGTCTGGCGCGAGCGATCGTTGCCCCAAGGAAGCAGAGGACCCCGATGGCTTCCAGGATGACGACGGCTGCCCCGATGAGGCGCCTCCCCCCCCGGTCGAGAAACCACCGGAGACACCGACGGGTGGCGGGAGCGAAGCCAGGGGCACCCCGATGGACCAGGTCGTTCACTTCAACTACAAGAGCCACCGTATCCTGGGCTCTGAAGAAGCGGCCATTCAGTCCGTGTGTGACCAGCTGAGCAAGAACAGCAGCGTGCGTGTCCGTGTGCATGGCCACGCTGACGAGGCCGGCTCACCAGGCTACAATCACGAGCTCTCCGCCGAACGGGCCGGCAACGTCGCGCGCTGGTTGGTGCGCTGCGGCGTCGACGGATCCCGCATCGTGGTACAGGCGGATGGCGAGAACCTGCCGCTGTGCAAAGAGCACACCGCAGAATGTTCCGCACGGAACCGTCGCGTCGAGTTCGAGATACTGGACGAGTAGCCTCAGCCGACCTTGGCAGGCTTGGGCTCGAAGAGCAGCGTGCCGGCCCCGAGGCGGACGCGATTGTTTCGCCAGCGAATGTGGCGCTTGAAGAGCCCCCGGAACCAGGTGCAGAGGATCGTGACTTCACGCAGCGGTGACAGCACGAGCGGCAGCCACAGGCGGTCGAAGCCACGCAGCAGCCACCAGCCTCCCACATCTCGCAGGAGAGACACGGCGAGGCACCAAGCCAAGCCCAACGCCGGCCCCAGGGTGGCCAACGCCAGCGGCAACAAGACCAGCGGTGACGCGAGCAGCTCGGCCAAGTAGGCGACTGGACGCAAGCGCCAGCGCAACATGCCCCAGCGCAGATGCCTGTCGTGAAAAGCCTTCAGGGTCATCTTCGAGGTCACGTTGTGGAGTATCGTGGGCGCAATTGCCACGCGGTAACCAGCGTGCTGAAAGGTCTTGCCGAGCACGTAGTCTTCGGCCAGCACGTCCTTCACGCGCTCGAGCCCACCCAGCTCTTGAATCACCGAGCGCCGAAACAGCATGCTCTTGCCCACCACGAGCGAGTCACCGAGCAGCGTGGGCAGCGCAGTCCCCGAGGCACAGAAGCCGTTGAGCTGCACGTTCTCGAGCGCCGCGCCCAGAGTGTCCTCACCCACTCCGGCGAACAGGTTGGTCACCAGCCCGATCATCGAGTCGATGAGCTGTGTGACCACCAACTCCCTCAGGTAGTGAGGCGGGGCCGCGACGTTGGAGTCGCTCACCACCACGAGGTCGTGGCAAGCGTGAGGTAGCATCCCGCGCAGATTGCGAACCTTGGGGTTGATGCCCGCTTGGGCGAGGCTCTGGGTCGCCGGGCCGTGAACGACAACTTGCACCCTGACGTCCGGATAGCGTTTCCTCAGGGTATCAACCACGGCCAGCGCCGGGTCCGCCTGGTCCTCCACACCGAAGACCAGCTCATAGTCCCCGTGGTCCTGGACGAAGAACGTCTCCAGGTTCCGCTCGAGGCCGGCGTCCGCGCCGCACAGCGGCTTGAGCACGCTGACCGGGGGTAAGCCCTCTGGCAGCTCCGGCAGCCGACGACGACTTACGCGATAGCTCGCGGCGAGGCCAGCCAACGTCCAAACCGAGCACACACCGAGCAATGCTTGAGCGAACAGACTCATGACTTCCTCCTTCAACCTCTGGAAAGCCGCGTCGCTCCTGGGGAGCCCGAGGCGTGAGAGAAGATGCGGGACCACAGCGGTAGGCAAATGCCGAAGTAGACCAAGCTGGTGATCGCCAGACGCAAGGGCAACACGGGCAGCTGAGTGAACGTTACGGCCAAGTGAAAGAGCAGGAGGTTGGCGACGAAGCCAAGCGCCTCTACCGCGAGGAACTGAAGACCTTGCCTGATCCAATCCGCGCGGTAATCCTGAAAAGCGAAGAGCTTGTTGCCCAGAAACTGAGCGACGACGCCGATGCTCAGCGCAGGCAGGCTCGCCACACGCGGGTCCAGAGCCAGCACGTGCACCAGGACCGCAAGCGTGCCCAGGTCGAACAGCGTCGCCAGGCTGCCCACCAGCAGCGAGCGGCCAAGCAGCCAGAACCGCACCCAGCGCCCGGGCGATTCCAGTGTTACTGAATTGGATTCTGGGGCCTGAGCAGCTGGCTCACCGGTCGATTTGCGCGCAGAGCGAGTCACCTGGATGTCTCCTTGAGCGGGCC
>JAUILJ010000962.1 GCA_030433055.1 Polyangia bacterium | reverse complement strand
CTTCCGTCGCAACAGCAGCGCGCCTCCTCCCGCGGGGAAACGTTCGACCTCCAGCGGCCTGGGGAGTCGGGGCCCGCTGCCGCCCACGCCTCGGCCGCCTCGTTCTCCGTCCACACCGCCGCCTCCGGCCACAGCCTCGGCACCCGCGCAGCGCCGCCCGTCGGTGCCGCCACCCAAGCCGACGCGGAGCAAGCCACCGATCCCAGGTCGCAAGGTTCCGAGCAATCCTCCGCCTGCGGTCGCTCCCATCGACGTGGACATCGAGCCGGATCCTCCGACCATCCCTCGGAACCCGCTGCCAGACTCGGATCTGAGCCCACCCAGCAGCGCGCTGCACAGCAGCAGCACCTCACATCCCGAGGCGCGCCTCACGCCGCCTTCCAATGTTCGTATCCACGAGGAACCGCTTCAGCACACGCCGACCCCCACGGATGTGAGCGACGCCTATCGCAGCTACGATGAGAGCGGCGACGTGCGTTTCATGACTCAGGCTCCGCCCTCACGGCGCCAGCGCTCCCGCTGGATCGTGGGTGTCGTGCTCGTCGGCGCGCTGGTGCTGGTAGGCCTGACGGTGGGGCGTGACTACCTGAAGAGCGCGGCCACGGAGGAGCCAGCCAACGCGGCTTCTGACGCGCGGGTGGCGACGCTGGTCGAGCGCGGCAACAAGGCGCTGGCTGACGGCGACTTCGAAGGGGCGAAGGAGCAATACGACAAGGCGAGCGCGCTGGCGGAGCATGACGCCGGCGTGCTGGTGGCTCAGGCTAGGCTCGAGGCCGCGCGCGCCGATATCGTTTGGCTCAAGCTGAGGTTGCTCGATCCGAGCGATGACGAGCTGGTCCAGATCACCCATCGCGAGCTGGCAGTGCGTGTGCGCAAGGCGCTCAGCGCGGCCGCGGCAGCCGAGGCCGCCGCGCCCGAAGATCCCAGCGTGATTCGCGCGCGGGTCGACGCCCTCCGGCTTCAAGGCGAGCTGCAGAAGGCGCGCGCCCACGTCGCCCCGATCTCCTCCACCGCCTCCCAACCCGAGACGGCGTACGTCCTCGCTGCGCTGGACATGGCGGAGAAGGAGCCGAACTGGAGTTCCATCGTGGACCGTCTCCGTACGGCAAAGTCCACGGAGACGGGGCCGGGGAGGGCCAGCGCGGCTCTGGTGTTCGCGCTGACGAAGAGCGGTGACTTGCCCGCGGCCAAGACGGAGCTCGAGAAGATCTCGAGTGCCATTCGCCCTCACCCCCTGGTCAACGAGCTGCGCGAGTTCGTGAAGCGCTACGAGAGCGCCAAGGATGCGGGCACGGAAGAAGAAGTACCGACGGTCGACCCGAGCAAGCTGCCCGCTATCACGGAGGCACCGGGGCCAGTCGGCGCGGGGGACGCGCTGCCGAGTGGCGACTTCCGCGTGATGCTCACCCAGGGCAACGCCGCGCTCAAGGCGGGCCAGCTCGACAAGGCGGAGCGCCTCTTTCGTGGAGTCCTGGCCAAGCAGCCTGGCAACACGGAAGCTCTAGCTGGCCTGGGAGACATTGCCGCGCGGAGAAAGGACCCCGGGGCGGCGAGTGAGGCATACGACGAAGTTCTGAAGAAGAACCCGAACTACATCCCAGCGCTGCTCGGCAAAGCCGACCAGAAGTGGGCGTCGGGTGACAAGGCGGGCGCCATTGGCCTGTACCAGCGGGTGCTCGAGAACGCCGGCCCAGGCACGGCGTACGGGCAGCGTGCCGCGGCGCGCATTGCGGAGTACAACAAGGCGAAAGCCGCGGGGACCTCCGAGACGCCGCCACCCAGTGCGCCGACCGCGGCGCCAACGGCCACCGCGACGGCACCTGCAGAGAAGCCTGATGAGCCAGACACGCCCCACATCGACACCACCGACCTCCCAGAGTGAAGCTCGCTCGACGCGACTAGGGCGGGCGCCGTGGCGTGCGCTGACCTGCGTCGTGTTGTGTGGCGCGATCGCCGCCAGTTGCTCCAGGCCGCGGCAGGAAGAATCGACCGGAGGTGAGGCTGCGACGCCCTCTGCGAGCGTGAACTACGGGGACAAGACCGTGTTGTCCTTCGACCTGAGCCATGGCGCGCCGGAATCCACGGACGCCGGGGGCCTGTTCGGCATCCCCCCGAGCCGCACCTACGTCGGCCTCGTTTCCGCACTAAAAGACGCACAGGACACCGATGACGTCGGGTCCATCTTCGTGAACTTGGGTGGCGGTAGCCTCGACTGGGCGCGCGCGGAAGAGCTGGGCCGCCTGTTCGAGAAGTTGCGCGAGGGGGGAAAGCCCGTCGTGTGTCACGCCCACGCGTTCGGCAACTCGGTGTCACTGTTCGCCGCTCGCGCCTGCGATCGTATCTGGCTGAGCCCAGCGGGCGACGTGGAGACCGTGGGCCTCGCTGGTCAGGTCATCTTCCTGAAGGGGGTGCTCGACAAGCTCGGAGTGCAGGCGGACTTCCTGCACATGGGCAAATACAAGAGCTTCGCCGAGCAGTTCACCCGGGAAGATCCGAGCCCCGAAGCACGAGAGAGCCTCACGGTTGTGCTCTCCTCGATTCGGTCCACCTGGATTGATTCCGTAAAGAAACAAAGGCCAGGGGTCGAGGCTGCGTTGGAAGACGGCCCCTGGAGCGCCGAACAAGCCAAGCAAAAGAAGCTGATCGACGAAGTCGGCTACGAGTCGGACGCGCTCAAGGACGCGAAACAGCGCGGCACCGCGAACAAGGTCCGGGCGGTGTTTGGCGCGGGCGCGAGCGGCGGCGGTGGGGGAAGCAACCTGGCCGCTTTGATCCGTTCCATCTCCGGTGCCAACCGCCGGGCGTCGGGGGCCGATCGGATCGCTGTAGTTCCCGCGGTGGGCGGCATCGCCATGTCGTCCAGCGGCTTCGGTGGGGGTATCGCGGCTAGCTCGCTCACCAAGACGCTGCGTCGCCTGGCGAAGGACGACTCCGTGAAGGCGGTGGTGCTGCGCATCGACTCTCCGGGAGGATCGGCGCTGGCGAGTGACCTGTTGTGGCACGAGCTGATGGAGGTGCGCGCCAAGAAGCCGCTGATCGCCTCCGTGGGTTCG
>JAUILJ010000961.1 GCA_030433055.1 Polyangia bacterium | reverse complement strand
AGGGTACGCAGAGTGCAGATCCAAGGGGTGCGGCCAGGGTCTGGTGGCGTTGCTGACAAGCACTGGGATGACGATGGGGATCTCCCGCTCGGGAGAATCCGCGAGGTAACGACGCTGCGCGAGGCTGATGTAGTGTTGCATCCGCCAGGCGATGCGGGGATCGATGGTGGATTGGTGCTCGACGAGCACGTAGACCAAGAGGTCGCTCTGCTCAGGTGCGTCCGGCTGGTCGAGCTGCGGACGCTGGTAGCTCAGGGAGAATAGGAGATCGCTGTAGTAAGGGCGCAGATCGTCGTCGAGGCCGCTTGGATCTTCGAGGTGGAGCGTGTCCCACGCCACGATGTTGGTCAGGTCCGATGGCAGCCAATGCCTCAGGAGCCCTTGCGCATTGTCGGGTCTGCCAAACGTGGTGCGAAACAGGGCATCATGCGTCGGGCGTTGTTCGGACACGCTCGACCTATCGGGACGGACCCGCGTGGGTTGTCCAAAAGGAGTGCGCCTGAACTCTCGAGGTGTAGGTGGACCGTCTTGGGGGTGTAGCTGAGGACGCTAATGGACGTGACCTCTGAATCGCCTCAGACAATGACGAACGAGTTGGTGGATCAGCCGCTCGCCCGAAACTCGACTTCGTGCACTCCCCATCCCTGGTGAGTTCCATGCCAGAAGCGCGCTCAGCGTGAATGGCTTGAGAACGCTCGCGGAGAGATACCTGAAGCGTTGAGCGATATCTATCTATCGAACCATGGCCGGCTCCCCAACGAAGGCTATCAAGCCAGGTCGGAGAAGGTCGATCGGAACGCTCCCTGTCCCTGCGGAAGTGGACGGAAACACAAGAAGTGTTGCGGTCGCCTAGCAAGGCTTCGCTCGAGGCTCGAAGCTGTCGGGCTCGAGGCTTGGATCGCTGAAGACTGAGCCACTCGGCGCAGCCGGTTGCCAACCCTCAAACCCCGTGAGAGCTTGCTGAGGCGCATGAGCGAAGCGGCGGTGGGGCCCGATGACCCCGAGGTGAGGCAGCCCACGGAGCCTGCGGCGAAAGAGCCAGGGGAGTCGGTGAGCGACGTCCCCGAGGCGGTGATCCAGGCCGAACTAGAAGACCTGCTGTTCGCCAACGGTGTGCGCATGGTGCTGACCAGCATGGGCGCCTGCCTGGTGATGGGCGGCGCGGTGTTTGCGGCCTTTCGTCACGTCGAGTCGCTGTTGTGGATTGGGCTGGTGTGGCTGGCGGGGCTAACCCGCATTCCGATCATTACCGCAAGGAATCGATGGAAGCTCGGCGCCCAGGCGGGTGAGGCTCCGCCATTTCGCAAGTACTTCCTGTGGCAGGCGACCGCCTTTGGCCTGGCGTGGGGCTCCTCTGCGGGCCTATTGCAGTTCGACGACCCGCGGGTGATCTACGTCGCGGTGCTGCTGGTAGGCGCCACGGTCAACGGCGCCATCCTGGCGCTGGGGCCGTATCCCAAGGCGCTGGCCGCGTTCGTGGCAGCGCTTACGCTGCCCTGGTTCGCGCGCATCCTCTGGGAGGGGCCCACCGCGCTGCGCTTGCAGGCGCTGACGGCGTTGCTCTACATCGTCGCCCTGGCAGGCTTCGTGAAGCGCTACCACGAGACTCTCAGGCAGGGAGTGGCCATCCGCTTCCAGAACCAGCGCTTGCTCGAGCGCGTGAAGGTCGAGAAGCGTGCTGCGGAGGAGGCTGGCGCCGCCAAGACGCAGTTCATCGCTGCCGCGAGCCACGACCTGCGTCAGCCGCTCCACGCCATTCGGCTCTTTCTCGGTGCGCTCCAGTCGGGGCCGGACGCCAGTCAACGAGCGCGCATCGTGGGCCAGCTGGAGGAGGCCACGAACTCCCTGGCTGGTCTCCTCGACTCCCTGCTCGATCTTTCACGGGCGGACGCTGGCGTCATCCGCGCTCGCCCAGCGTCAATCGACTTGCAGCGCCTGCTCCGCGCTCTGGACGTGGAGTGGCGGGGCGTCGCGGAGCACAAGGGCCTGAGCTTTCGCGTGAGGGGTCGCCCGCTCTCGGTGAAGAGCGATCCGGAACTGCTCACCACCATCCTGCGCAACCTGATCTCCAACGCTGTTCGACACACCGAGCGGGGTGGCATCCTCGTAGGTTGCCGCGCGGAGAAAAACATCGTGCGCGTGGGAGTGTGGGACACTGGCCCTGGTATCCCGGAGTCGGAGCGAGAGGCGATCTTTCGCGAGTTTCACCAGCTAGGGAACCCCGAGCGCAATCCCGAGCGCGGCCTGGGGCTCGGCCTGGCTATCGTCCAGCGCTTCGCCAGCCTGCTCGGCCACGCGCTCGAGGTGCAGTCGGTGCCCGGGAGGGGATCCTACTTTGGGATCCGCTTGCCGCGCGCCCGCGCGGAGACTGCGCGTGCTCTCGAGGCTCCACGGGAACGGGTGGATCTGGGCGGCCTGCGTGTGCTGGTGGTGGACGATGACGTCCACGCGCGAGCCGCGATGGACGCGCTGCTCACCAGCCACGGCGCTCGGGTGCGCGCCGCCGCAGATCCGGAGCAGGCTCTGGCGCTGGCCGCTGAGCGCTTCGACTGGGTGATCTGCGATCTGCGGCTCCCTGGGGAAACGGATGGGATTGACCTGGTAGAGCAACTGCGCAGCGTGCGTGATCCCGACGGCGAATCCACCGAACACCTGGAAGCGCTGATTGTCACCGGAGATACCGCGCCGAGCGTGCTCCTGGATGCCTACCGCCGCGGCCTGCCGATCATCCACAAGCCAATTCAGGTCCACCAGCTGCTGACCCGGCTTGCGACCAGCGCGCCTAACCCCCCGGACCCGAGCCAGAACGGGGATCAGGCTGCTCAAGAGCCCGATTCTGGTATAGACCCAGCCCATGGCTGAGGGAGCGCCTACCCTGCGAGTGTACGTGGCTGACGACCACGCCGTGGTGCGCCAGGGGCTGATCGCGCTGCTTGGCCACCAGGTGGACTTCGCGGTGGTCGGGGCGACCGACAGCGCCGGCGAGTTGCTCGCCGCGTGCGCTCCCAGCTCTTGGGACCTCTTGGTGCTCGACCTCGCGCTATCTGGCGCCAAC
>JAUILJ010000960.1 GCA_030433055.1 Polyangia bacterium | reverse complement strand
TGCTGTATGGCGTCTCGACGAGCAGCGTCGCGTCCCCGCGCGGCGATCTTCAGACTCCCGTCGCACACACCGAGCCGCCGACCGCCGACGCGGAGTAGCGTCCTGAACTGACGCCCGGCGGTCTTGGACCCACGAGCAGTTACCGCGCGGTAACTAAGTCAGCGGCCCTTCCATGCCGGAGCACGCTTCTCGATGAAGGCCCTCGGCCCTTCTTGCGCATCCTCGGATGCGAACACGGGCCAGCCTAGCTCGAATGAGCGCTGCCAGCGCTCCTCAGACGGCAGATCGCGCCCACCAACGATGATCTCGCGAGATGCCTTCACAGCCAACGGCCCGGCCTGGGTGATACGTACGGCCAGCGCCATCGCTTCGTCGAATACCTTGTCTGCCGGGGTCACTCGGTTGACGAGACCTGCCTGATACAGCCTTTCCACGGGGAATGGATCGCCGGTGAGAGCGAGCTCCAGCGCGAGCTTCTCACCGATCAGGCGCGGTAGCTCTACCAGTCCGCCTGCAAGCGCCACCAGGGAGCGCTTGACCTCGGGGAGGCCGAACTTGGAGCCCTCCGCGGCGACCAGCAGATCGCAGGCGATCGCAATCTCGAAGCCGCCAGCGAGGGCGTCGGAGTGCACCGCGCCGATCAACGGCTTCGTGCGCTTGCGCCGCACCAGGCCCGCGAAGCCCCCGCGCTCGGTGGATAGCTCTGCGGCTCGCCCCGACGCGATCCACTTCAGATCGGCGCCAGCGCAGAAGGTCGGGCCATTCGCCGCGAGGACACCTGCCCACAGCTGGTCGTTGCCCTCGAGCTCGTCCAGCGCGGCTTCCATGCCCTTGGCGACGTCACCGCTGACCGCGTTGCGTGCTTCGGCGCGATTCAGCCGAATCACCAGCACTCGGTCCTTCACCTCGGTCAACACCACGTTGGCTGCGTCACTCATGGCCGTCGGCCGTATCGCGGATCCCGAGCGCTTGCAATCCGCGGTCTGGGCGAACCGAGCATACCCGTGGTTTCCCAAGGTGGCGGTGCCGTGGGCCATTTCCGGGCTCTGCGTCGCGGAGCACCCGGCGCGCCACCGCCTTCGGGGGTGAGGTGCGCTGCTGCTCAGCCGCGGCTCACTTGTCGCCGCGCCGCGAGCGCTTGCGGAAGGCAATCTTGATCGGGACCGAGTCGAAGCCGAAGTTCTTGCGCAGCTGGTTCATCACGAAGCGCCTGTAGCCATCGTTGATCACCTCGGGCGCGTTGCTCATGGCGACGAACAGCGGCGGGTTCGTCTGCGCCTGGGTCACGTAGTACAGCCGTGGCGCCTTTCCACTCGCGGTGGGGGGCGGGCGACGCTCGAGCACGCTCTCGAAGAAGCGGTTCAGCTCTGCCGTGGGGATCCGGCGATGCAGCTCACGGTGGGTGCGCCTCACCTGCTTCATCAACCCGTCCACGCCGTTGCCCGTTTTCGCGCTGAGCAGCATCACCTTCGCCCACTTGGCGAAGCCCAGCTTCTCCTCGGCTTGCTGTACCGCTGCCTTGCGCTGAGCGGCGCTGAGCAGGTCGCTCTTGTTGAGTCCCACGACGATGCCCCGGCCGCGCTCTGCGCACAGCCCGAGGAGGCGCTGTTCCTGGTCTCCGATCCCCTCGCTGGCATCGCACATCAAGACGACGATGTCGGCGCGGCCGGCGGCCTTGATGGATCGCATCACGCTGGCGCTCTCCACGTCTTCGTGCACCTTCGCCTTCTTACGTATCCCCGCGGTATCAATGATCCAGTAGCGGTGCCCGGCGACCTCCACCTCGGAGTCGACGGCGTCGCGGGTCGTACCTGGGCGGTCGTCCACCAACGAGCGTTCGCTGCCACTCAGGCGGTTGAAGAGCGAAGACTTGCCGGCGTTGGGCCTACCGAGCAACGCCACACGAGGCACTTCGGCGTCTTCCTCCGCTCCCTCGAGCAAGAGCGGCTGAGGTAAGGCGGACCGCACCGCCAGCTCCAGTTCGCCTAACCCCCGCCCATGCAACGCGCTGACGGGGTAGAGACGATCGACTCCCAGGCGGTAAAGCTCGGTGATCTCCGCTTCGTGGCGCTGGGTGTCCACCTTGTTCGCGCAGAACAGCACGGGTTTGTCTGCGCGGCGAAGCAGCTTGATGGCGTCAGCGTCCGGCTGGGTCGGTGGATTGACCCCGTCGAGCACACACAACACCAGATCGGCTTCTTCGATCGCCGCGATCACGTGGCGCGCGATCCCCTGGCCCATCGGGTCGTCAGTGGTGGGATCGAAACCGCCCGTGTCCACCACCGTCACGCTGCGCCCCTCGATCACCGCGTCGGCGTAGTTGCGATCTCGAGTGACTCCCGGCGCGTCGTGGACGATCGCCAGGCGCTCACCCACGAGGCGATTGAACAAGGTGCTCTTGCCCACATTGGGGCGGCCAACGACGGCGATCAGACAGCGTTGGTAGCGAGGGGCGGCGGGTTCGCTCTCGAGGGACTCTTGGTCCAAGGCGCGCTCATCCGCGCTGTGTTCTTCGGCGGTCATGACTTGGCTCGAGGCTTGGGGTTGAGATCGACGGCGTCGGCAACGTTGTACCCTAGCTCGCTGAGCTGGCGCGGGACGTCCTTCCAGCGCTCCGTGACGCGCACGAACAGTTCCAGGTACACCGGGCGCCCGAGCAGATCCTGCAGGCGCTCCCGCGCCTTCGTGCCGATGGACTTGATACGCTCGCCCTGCTTGCCCAGGACGACCCCCCGCTGCCCGGATTTTTCCACATGGATAGTGGCCTTGATGAGTGTGTTCTTCTCCGTTTCGTCGAAGCGATCGACGGTCACGGCCACGGCGTGGGGGATCTCGGCGTGCAGCTGCAGCATCACTTGCTCGCGAACGTACTCCCGCACGAAGAACGTGAGGGGCTTGTCGGTCAGCATGTCAGGGTCGTAGCCAGGCGGCCCTTCGGGCAGTCGCGGCGCGATCTCGTCCAGCACGATCTGGACGCCATCGTCCTTGAGCACGCTCACGGGGACCAGCGCCGCGAACTCTCGCAGCGCGCCGACTGACTGCAGGTAAGGCAACAGGCGTG
>JAUILJ010000959.1 GCA_030433055.1 Polyangia bacterium | reverse complement strand
GTCCCCCTGATGATTTACGTGCCAGGCGCCAAGGCGAGGCGCATCACGACGCCCCGCAGCCACCTCGATCTTGCGCCGACGATCCTGGAGCTGATGGGCTACCCCAAGGGCAAGGCGATGCGCGGCGAGAGCCTGGTGAGTGAGATTGACGGAGCTACGCCCATCTCCAGGCCAGTCATCGTCGACCTCACCCGCGACAACTTACAGGACCGGCGGCGCGCGCTGATCGACGGACCGTTGAAGCTACTCGCGACGGGCGACGACAAGGCGTTCTTGCTCTTCGACGTCGAAGCCGATCCCAAGGAGAAGCATGACCTGATCGGCGACCGGGCAGCGTTCAAGCGTATGAAGCGCAGCTACGAACAGGCGAGCGCAGCCATCCCCAATCGAGAGTACCGGGGTGACGCAGTCGAGCTCAGGAATGCGCCCGCGGGTAGGCGCTGGTAGTATTGCCTCGCGGCAACTACGGCTTCCTTCGCCCGGCTAGTCGCACTGCACCTTCAGCAACACCGCCGACTTCTTGTAGCCCTCAAGCGCTGCCGTGCAGTTGGCGTCGGGGAGCTGCTTGAAGTTCTCGCAGCTCTTGAGCGCGGCGGGGTCACCGCCGCTGGCCTGAACGATTTTTTGGCAACATGAAGCCGTCTTTGCGCAGGTGCCCCCGGGTGAACCGACAGGAGCGCCCCCCGGCGTGACCGTGGCCACCGTGGGCGAGGCGTTGCTGGGCCGCATCATGAAGATGGCGCCCACCGCGCCGCCCACTACGAGCAGGAGCACCAGCCCAGCGCACCCCACGCCGATCAAGAGACCTGTCCTGGGGCGATTGGGCGGTGGCCCCCCGGGACCGCCACCGCTGTACATCGGAGGCGGAGGCGCGAAGCCGCCGGGGGGGGGAGGCGCAAAGCCACCAGGAGGATACTGGGCCATGCGCAGCATGCTCACCCCGGCGCCGCTCGTTCGTCAAGTCAAGCGCTGTAGCGGGCTGACGCGCCTGGACTATATTTCCGAGGGGATACCACCCTTGGCGGGCGCGGACACCTTGGGCGCAGCGGTCGGAGGGGGCGCCGCCTGCTTGGGTTTGGCTGTCGCTCGCGGCACGACCTGCTTGGGGACTTGCTTGAGTTCGCTGGGGTCCAGGGTCTCAGCCTCGGCTTCCTGAGCGGCCTCGGGAGGGGCTGCGTCCACGACCTCCTGCGGCGCAACGCTCGGCTCCTGGGCTGGCTCGGGAGTGGCGGCGTGGGGTTCAGCTTGGGGTGCGGTGGTGCCCGCAGGGCCCGACGCCTGCACCACGGTTCCGCTGCCGTCACCAGAGCTCCTCAAGTGGGTGAGGACACCGCCCAGCCCAAACGCCGCCGCACCCACTGCGATCCAAATCCCGATGGAGATCCAGTTCGTCCGCTTCGGTGAGGTCGTTCCCGAGATGCTAGCCATGCTCGGCCGACGCTTGGTCACGACGGTCGCGTCGCTCCACTTCTCTTGGTACTGCTGGCTCCCTGCCTCTCGCACAACGACGCTCGGCCCGTCCTCACTCGTTTCCGTGGGCCGTTTGGGAGCGTGCACTCCAGCCACCTCACGCGCGGACGCGGGGGGTTGATAGTCGTCGCCAGGATCGGCAGGCCGCCGAGAGCGGGGATCACTCACGCTATGCGTTATAGCCGCACCAACTGACAGAGACCAGCCTCACCCAATCCGACATGGCCGTAGCTTCCACCACTTGTAGTCGAACCTCGGCCACCGTGTTTCTTGCCAGTTCAAACGCTGGCGTTGGCGTTTCGATATGGAAGTGCAGGGTCGGGTTCAGTCGAGAAGAGCCAGTCCGCTTGAAAGGCGCGGTATGAGCGACGACAATCGACACGTGTGTCGTTCTTGGCTCCCGTGGCACGCTATGGGTGACGTGAGGCTTTCGCGCGCAGCAGGGAGTTGCGCACCTCCTCGTCTCAGCGGCTTCACGCGCTGGGGCCTCAGGGGGGTCACACGACACTTTCATCGCCTTGACTTCCAGGGGAAACCGGAGCCACCGCACGCTCCTCGACCCTGAGTACCCATGCTTCAAGCTCCAATTACCTTCGCGAAACCCTCCACGCGCTGGACGAAGCACGTGGCCAGCGTTGCCGTCTGCGCCCTGCTCTCCCTCCCGGGCGCTAGCGCCCTCGCAGAGGGTGTTTCCCCAGAGCAAGCCAGCGCGGATGAACGCGCCCAGGCTCAAGCTCAGTACTCGAGCGGTGTCGGGCACTACGAAGCCAAGCATTTCGAGGAGGCGGCGAAGGCCTTCGCCGCCAGCCTGGACGTCGTGGCGAGCCCCAACGCTCGGTTGATGTACGCGCGGGCGCTCCGCGAATCTGGGAACTTCGCCATGGCGTTCGAGCAGATGGCGCAGACGCAGCGCGACGCGGCACACCTGGCCGAGCGCTTGCCGAAGTACGCAACGACCGCCGAGAGCGCCGAAGCGGAGCTCAGAGACCTGAGATCGAAGGTGGCGTCGATCAGCGTGGAAGTATCGGGCGGCACCGCGCTGGAGGTCTGGGTCGGCCAGCGAAAGGTCCCTCAAACCGTGTGGCGTGGCGTCGCGGTGAAGCCTGGGCTCGTTCACGTGGTGGCCCGTCTGCCGGGAGGCAGGCGCGCATGGCGTCCTGTTCAGGTCAAGCTAGGGGAATCGAAGACCGTCGAGCTTGACCTGACCACCGCCGAGGAAGGGCCCGCGAACATCGTCCCCTGGGAGGCGGCATCGGCGAACGGCGGCGCGCCCTCCGATCAACCTCGAGCTACCGACACGGTGGACGAGCCGAGCCGACAAGCGGATCCTCGCGGAGATGCTCCTCCCTATCGGCAGTTCAGCTACATCGCGGCGGGTGTTGGCGGGATCGGAATCATCACCTTCGGGGTCGCAGGCTTGATGAGCCAGTCCACCCACTCTCAGCTGGAGAGTGACTGCCCGGACGGGGCCTGTCCGGAGAGCAGCGCGAGCCTGATCGACCGCGGCAAACGCGAACAGACCATCGCCAACGTTGGCCTGGGCGTTGGGATCCTGGGTCTCGGGGCCGCGGCGGTGCTGTACTTCCTGGACCAACAAGG
>JAUILJ010000958.1 GCA_030433055.1 Polyangia bacterium | reverse complement strand
TGAGTCACTGCTTGCGAACCTCGGCACGCATCAATCCGTCGCCTATCTGATCTTTCCCTTGGATTTCACCGGGGAACTCGAGCGCATTCAGCGCTTCTCTGCGTTGCTGCGCGACGTGGGTGGGATCGCCATCAAGGTCGAGTCGAGTGGGATCGCTCATAGCTGGGATCACTGGTTCGAGCTGGTAAGTGGCGGGCCCCTCGATCAGTACTCAGCCTGCGTCACGCTGATCGGCGGCGAGAACTACTACTATTCCTGCGGGATGCACCACTTCGGGCTGCCAGACAGCGCCATCTCCCGCTCGGTACGCGACACGGAGGCCGCCTACACCCTCAACGTCTTCAACATGTATCTCCTCGAGGAATCAGCAAAGCTCGAGAGCGGGCACACCTTCAGCATCGCCGACGACGCCCCAAAGTATCGCCTCCGCCACACGCCGGACGAGCGCCACCCCCCTGACGATCTGTTCCACAACCCTCAGGGCCTTTGGCGCCTCGATCTTCTGGCGAATTGAGCATGACGCTCTAGCGGAGCGGCCCGACGACAGCCGCACCGCGACAACCCACCACCTCCCACCAACACGAGAGTTCGATCGTAGACTGTTGCTGTGGCTGAGCTGAGCAGAGGCAAGCTAGGCTGGGCGCTGATCGTCGGACGGGGCGTGTTGATCGCGCTCCTGCTCGGCATTTTCGGTGCTGCCGTAGCGACGTTGACGTGGGACGTAGTCCAGCGCCCTCGCTTCTATTGCACCGGCGCCAAGCCACTCGAGATCCAGGGAAAGCGCACGGGGTTCGCGAGGTGCGAGTCCGGCGCCTACGTGCGCCAGGAGGCAGTGGAGTGCCCCAACTCCTTGCCAAGCCCAGGGCACTGGATCTCTCGGTACGATGAGGAACGCATCCGCAACCAACGCTTGGTGAAGAACCATCCAGAGCTCGCAGGCAGCGTGGACGTGGTGGAAAAGGACGCCTGCCGGAGCGACGCCGACTGCACCGGGATGCTCTACGGCAGCTGCCGCCGCAGCCGACCCAGTGGTCCCAACGTTTGTATCCCGGGCTGCGTCAAAGACTCCGAGTGTGCTGGGGACGAGATCTGCGTCTGTGGTGAGCCAGTCGGCGAGTGCGTGAAGGCAAGCTGCAAGACCAACGCCGACTGTCCCCATTCAGCCTGCGCCGCACACGCGACAGACGACGCTTGCGGGTTGGGCGGCTTTTCATGTCTCAGCGACGACGACGAGTGCGATGAGGATGAGGACTGCGGGGCGTGTGCCTGCGCGTACGATGAGGAGCGCAAGGTCCGAACGTGCACCTGCCGCGCCTGCCACTCTTGAGTGCGTAACGCCGAAGCTCACGCCGGAAGCCAACGGTGATAGTTGGAAGGAATGGCGAGCGCTCCGTTTCTGACCCGACTCACGCTGCGCGAAGACGCCGAGCTCGACACCCGACGGTTCCCGGGGAGCCTGCCGTTCCTGCGAGACCTGCGCATCGACTTCGACTCGCCAGTCACGTTCTTCGTGGGGGAGAACGGCTCCGGTAAGTCCACGGTACTCGAAGCCATCGCAGCGCTCAGTGGCTTGCCGGTGAGCGGCGGGGGGCGCAATGAGCTGGGTTCGGCGCACGCGCCGGGCTCCCAGAGCGAACTCTCGGCACACCTGCGCCCCGGCTTCAGGCGTCGCCCGCGTGATGCGTATTTTTTCCGCGCGGAGTTTCAAGCCCACTTTGCGAGCTTGCTGGACTCTCGCGCTGGAGATCCCGACTTCGGGGGAGACGCCTACGCGCGCTACGGCGGACGCTCGCTGCACAGGCGCTCTCACGGCGAAGCCTTCCTGGCCATGTTCGAGAGCTGGCTCAACCCCGGGCTCATCCTGATGGATGAACCGGAAGCCGCCCTCTCACCTCAGAGGCAGCTCGCGCTGCTCGGCCACATGGCGCGGCTCCTCCGCAAGGATGCCGCCCAGTTCATCATCGCGACTCATTCACCCCTCTTTCTCACCTTCCCGGGTGCGCGGCTGCTTTCGTTCGACGACGTGCCTCTACGCTGGATCACTGCGGAGGAGACCTCTCACTGCCAGATCACTCGCAGCGTCCTCGGCAATCCCGAACGCTTCTGGTCCCAACTCCTGGCGCTCGAGCCACGCAGGCGCCGCTGAACGTCTGCTGAGCTGTGGCACTCGAGTCACGGCCTAGAGCTAGACGGCAGCTAGAGCTAGACGGCAGCTAGAGCTAGACGGCAGCTAGAGCTAGGCAGTAGCCAGAGGTGGGAGATAGGCAGTAGCCAGAGGTGGGCAACTTGCACGGACCGCGCGGCAACGTGCATTGTCGGCTGCGAGTCGCGCGAAGTCTGCTACGCTGGAGGTTCGATGTCGCTCGCGCGCGCGCTCCTCGCCGTCGGTGTATTCGCCACCGCCCTGATCGGTTGCAGTCCTCCTGCGACGCAAGCGCCAGCGAGCACCCCGGGCGGCGCAGCCAAGGCTCCGCCGCCCAAGCCCTTCTTCGCCGCCGACGACGTACGCCCCATCGACGTGGCGGCCCCCATCCCCGTCGAGCACGCCGCGGTCGTCTCTCCGCTGCCCAACCAGCGTCGGTTGCCCGCCACCATCGCGGGGCTGGAGTTCGGGCGCCCCATGGCAGACACCGCCTCCAGTTGCCTCGTACCTGCAGAGCCCGTGACCTACGACGGGATCCAGGGTGAGACGACGCGCTGCTCGAGCGCACCCGATCGAGTGGGTGAGTCCGCGCCGGAGGTGATCCTCTACGCGCTATCGGGCAGCGTGAACGCGCTGCTGTTCAGCTATGGGAGCTGGCAGAGCGCCGCCGCGATCATCCCCAAGGCATACGGCGACCCCACCATCACCGAAGGCGATGACGAACGCGAACTAGAAGAATTCCGCGGGGAGACGAACCGCAGGGTGACCTGCAGACGTTGGCGCTGGGCATCGCGTTCGACTCGGTCCAGGGCCGCTTCGAAGCGCCAGTGGTCGTCGACGGACCGCACCTGCGGGTTGGCAAGCAGCGCGTGCGGATCAGCCAGACGGCGTCGTTCGACGAGTTGCCGTGGCGGGACGCGGACGTGCAGCTG
>JAUILJ010000957.1 GCA_030433055.1 Polyangia bacterium | reverse complement strand
CGGAGCTTCAGTCCGCGGTCTTCGATCGCGGGTTCTCGACCAAATCCAAGGGCCACTGGGGCCTCGGGTTGTTTGCTTTGCGCCGCGCAGCGCGACGCGACGGGGGCGATCTGCGGTTGCGCTCGGGCGAGCCCGGCCGGTGCTGTTTCCGTCTGGAACTGCCGCGCGTTCGTGAAGCTCAATCCACGGCCGAATCGGACTCCGGCGCCGGCGGCGTGTAGGTGACCGAGGTCGATGGTGCGGTGAAGGTCCGTCGCTTCCAGGTGTAGCGGACCAGCGCAGCAACCAGAATCACGCTCCCCCCGATCACCAGCAGAGCGGGCATGAACACACAGAGCACCGTTCCCACCACGAAGCACGCGAACGCGATCAGCAGCGCGCGGCGAACCACCCTACCCTCGCCCCAGCCCACGAACACGCCCACCGGTGCCGCAAGGAAAAGGTGGGCGCTGAGACCGAACAGCAGGGGAACCACGCCCACACCCGCGCCAACGGACAGGCGCGCGATGATCGGGCCCTGAGGGTCGTCCCACGGGCGCCGGGGGCGCCGACGCCAGGCCCTCCCAACCCAATACCCCACACCGCAGCTAACAAAGAACCAGGCGATCCACAGCAGCACCGCGGAAGCCGCGCGCAGCCACACGTTCGGATCGTCGTACACACCGCTCTCAGTCGGCGGGATGTTGCCGTAGGGCGTCGTCGAGATGATCAAGTGATGGGCAGTGCGCAGGCATGCGGGGTCAAAACGTTGGTCCTGGAGCTCTTCCTCGAGGCGCGCGTTCATGTAGTACTCGTGGTTGTAGTCCTTGATCCGCGACTCGACGTGCATGCGGCGCTCCCGCACGGAGAGCACCAAGACCACTGGATTCGCCGCTCCTGCCTCCCGGAAACCCTTGGCGTAGCGGACCGAGAGCCGCTCGACGCCTTCGCCTTGAGCGTCCCGCTCCGTCACCACGGCGATGTGAGGATTTCCGCGACCGCTATGGGCCTTTAGCGCGAGGATGAGGGCAGCCTCGGTATCGGGGGAGAGCACATCCGCGCCGTCTACGACGGGGTGCTCTGGCGTGGGCATGCGGCCAGCTGCCAGCAGCGGCGCGGGCCAGACCAAGAGCCACAGCCCGAGGGAGAGCACCGCGACTCGCCGCGCCAAGACCACAATCAACCGCGCTGCGCTACCAGCTGGAGCTCGCACCGCCACCTCCGAAGCTGCCACCACCCCCTGAGTAGTCACTCCCTCCAGAGGAACTGCTCCCGAAGTCGAAGGAGCTGCTCCCGGAGTCGAAGAGCGAGCCACCCGAGTCCGGTAGGGAGGAGCCGAAGGAAGTGTTCGGCGCCTGAGTACCGCTGCGCATGAACGCGGCGATGTCTGCGTCACTCGAGCTGTCGAGCGTCCCGAAGGTCGTGCTCGATCCCTGGAGATCATTCAGCCCGTAAATGAAGCTGAGGAACACGGCGACAACGCTCGGCAGGAGAACCTGCATGCCGGCCTCGGTCAAACCCTGAATGATCGTGGTCGCGATGCCGAGGAACGCGAGCATGAACACCGTCTGAAACAACGACCGAACTCGCCACATGTAGCGCCCGCCAAGGACTGCCCCGACCGTCGCCGGAACGATGTGCAACCAGGAATAGCCCCAGAGCCACACCCCCAGGCCGACAACAACTCCGGAGCCCACGGCCACGCCCCACAATCCGGGTCGAGCCTTGATTGAGGCGCCCGACCCGTTGCGCCACTCGTCCGCAGCGAACACAAGCCGACCGACGAGCGACGCCAGCACGAAGGCCAGCATCCACGCCGGAAGGGTCGTGGACTGCTGCGGCTGACCCAGGCCAGCGGCTGGCGTTGGCGCAGGCGCCGACGCTCCATCTCGCTGGCAGTGTGTGGTGCGGTAGGTCAGCTCCGAGACGAGCTGGCTCGTTGCAGCGCCATAGTGCTTGTCCCCGAGCTTCGGCTTGAGGTCGTCCAGCCAGGCCCGGGCGGTCGCGTCTGGAATGCACTGCTCGAGGCCGTATCCCACCTCCAAGCGCATCCGCCGGTCCTCTGTCGCGAGCACGAACAGCACGCCGTCGTCCTTGCCGGCGCGCCCCAATTTCCACGCGGAAGCTACGCGGAACGCGAAGTCTTCAACCGGCTCACCATCGGTGGTCTGCAAGGTCAGCACCGCGATCTGGGCGTGCCCCGCTTCGTAGTGTGCCTTGAGGCTGCGATTCAGCTCTTCCCTCACGTCTGGCGGGAGTGCGTCAGCCAGATCCGTCACCGGCTCGAACTGCACAGGAACAGGGACCAACGCGTGCGCCGCCAGGGACCACAGCAGCATGCACCAGAAGGCAACGGCGCCCCACAGCGCGCGGCCGAACCCCTCGGTCACCAGCGTGGCTCCCCCCCCCGCCTCCATCACCACTGCACCTCCGTCACCACTGCGCCTCCATCACCACTGCGCCTCCATCACCACTGCGCCTCCATCACCACTGCGCCTCCATCACCACTGCGCCTCGTTGGACAACGCCGCGTGGCGCGGCAGCCCCCAGAGCTTCGCGGCGAGCCCTCCCCAGGCGCTGCCCGCCTGGGCGTTGTAGCGCTGCGCGGCCTGGTCGTAGCGCGCTCGCTCGATGCGCACACGGTTCTCTGCGCCGTCCAGCTCCGCGTCCTTTCCGGCGCTGTCCGGTCGTCCCGCGTAGCGACCACGTACGGCGCGCTGGCGGTCCATCACGTTCTCCACCTGGGCGCGCGCCCGATCCAGGTCGGAGTGGAGCGCCTGCAGCTCCGACTGCTTCTGCAGGCTCGCACCCAGGAGCGCTAGCGTCAGCACACCCAGCCCGACGCTGGCCACCACCAGCGCGCGCTTGCGCCGCTGTGCTCGCTGCCGCTGCTGTCGGCGCTCCTGTGCCCGCCGCTTGCGAAGCAAGGCTTGCGCCCGCGGGTTGACGACTCCGCAGTAGTCGCAAGCGGCGTCGCCGTCTTCATCCGGGTCGAACGCAAGGGGCGCCCCACAATGAATACAGGCGAAGGCCTCGCTGTCGGCTTCATCCACCGGCGGCCCGGTGTACGCGTTCTCGAGATCCGCCTGAGTCGTTAC
>JAUILJ010000956.1 GCA_030433055.1 Polyangia bacterium | reverse complement strand
CCTCGCGGGTTCGCGAGTCGTTTGCGGCCCCTGCGGCGGCGATGGCCGCCAGCTCCTCACACCGGCTCCAGTAGCCCGAGCCCGCGACTAGTAGCCCCGTGCTGTCGGCGACCACCAGCGCCGCCCCTCGGCTTTGGCGCCGCGCCTCGTCCAGCAGCCGCCCCAAAGCGACCAGCGGGTCGCTCGAGCGTCGCGCGCGACGCTCGGGGCCGCTGTAGTCCGCGGGTGCTTCGAGAGAGCTGTAGTGAGGCGGCAGGGACATGCGTTCTACGTTCCTAGAACGTACGTCTTTCGGACAACTAAAGGGCGACTCCACTCCCCCCCAAACTTCCGGAAGATTGACAGAATGCGCGGGATCTCGTGCTAAAGGCTGGACTCCCGATGAGCCCTCCCACCCTGGATGCACTGATCGACGAGCGCCGTGTGGTGCTGTGCGTGGGATGCGGCGGCGTAGGGAAGACGACGGTCGCGGCGGCGTTGGCGCTGGCGGGAGCGCGCCGCGGCAAGCGGGTGCTCTGCCTCACGATCGACCCCGCCCGGCGCCTGGCCAACAGCCTGGGTCTGGACCGCATGACGGGTGAGGCGCAACGGGTCGAACCGGGGCTATTTCAGCGCGCGGGCCTGGACGTCCACGGCAGCCTCACCGTGATGATGCTGGACACCAAGCGCACCTTCGACGAGCTGGTGACGCGGCACGCTTCGTCGGACGCCGCGAGAGACAAGATCCTGAACAATCGCCTGTATCAGTACGTCTCCACGAGCCTCGCGGGCACCCAGGAGTACATGGCGATGGAGAAGCTGCTCAGCGTCAAGCAGGACTCCCACTATGACCTGATCGTCCTCGACACTCCGCCGACGAGCAACGCCCTCGATTTCCTGGACGCCCCGGAGCGCATCACCCAGGCCATCGACAGCGCCGCCATGCGCTGGTTCATTCAAGCGTTTGAATCCTCGGGGAAATTTAGCCTGAACCTGGTGGCGAAGAGCGTCGCGCTGGTGCTGCGGGGTATCGGCAAGCTCACAGGTGGTGGGTTCTTGGAGCAGATGGCGGAGTTCATCACCGAGCTCAACGACCTCTTCGGCGGGTTCAAGACCCGCGCCGCGGAGGTGTCCAAGGCTTTTCGCTCCTCCGAGTTTGCCTACGTCTTGGTCACGAGTCCGGCTCCGATGGCGATTCGTGAGGTGCTGTTCTTCGCCGATCGTCTCCAGGAACAGGGCATGCCGCGGGATGCGTTCGTGGTGAATCGAGTGCATCGCGCTCCCCGCTCGGTGGCCAGCGAAGACGAAGTGCAAGCAGCGCTCCGCGAACATGGGATTGAGCTGGAAGCCGGTGCAGCGGCGCGTCTGGTGCGGGCCGTCAGCGAAGAGCAGAGCCTCGCGGAGCTGGACCATGCGCACTTGAGTCGCCTGGACGGTGCGCTCGCGGACAACCCAGACGGGCGCGCGCCCACGCGGGTGAACATTCCGGCCCTGCCGAGCGACGTCCACGACATCTCCACGCTGGCCGGGATCTCCCGCTTGCTCGCTCCTGGCGCTTGAGCGCAGTTCGCGCGCTGCTTGGCGGAGCAGCAACCCGGGCGAAACGTGGTTGACGCAGTTCCGGCGCACACTCGCAGGATCGCGACCCCTGCGACGCGATTGAAGGAAACTCGCGCGTGCATCTGCTCTACCGCTCTCCTGACGTGCTCAGTGACTGGCGCCTGTGGCGTCCACGGGTCAGCTTCGCCGGGCCGGCGGGGCGCGCCCTGGAGCCTGCCCAGAAAAAGGCCGGAAACCTGGCCGGTATGCCACTATCCTGTGCGCAGATGGAGGTCATCCTCACTCACGAGCTCACGGACTTCGATGGGTTCGCAGCGGCGGTCGCCGCGCAGAAGCTCTATCCGGGGTCGGAGATCGTATTCGGTCGGCGGGTGTCTCCTGCGCTCCACGACTATCTAGCGCTACATCGCGATCGTTTTCGCACCCTGCGCTACAGCGATATCGATCAACACAGCGTACGGCGCCTGATCCTCGTGGATCACCGACGCAGGAGTCGCATGGGCGCCTTCGACGTGCTGCAGAAGCGCCTCGAAGCTCAAGATCCCACCCTCGATGTTCATGTCTACGATCACCATCCGCGAGTCGGTGATGACGAGGTGGTCGGCTCCTTCGAGCTGGTGGAGCCAGTGGGCTCCGCGACGACCTTGCTGGTGGAGCGGATCAAGGCGCTGAGCATCCCGATTGACGTCGAGGAAGCCACGCTCTTTACCCTGGGGATCTACGCGGACACTGGCTCGCTCACCTATCCGAACACTTCGGGGCGAGACGCCCGCGCCGTGGGCTGGCTGCTCGACCAAGGTGGCAGCCTGAAGACGCTCAATCGCTACCTCAAGCCGGAGTTCAACGCGAGCCAGCGCGAGCTGATCAAGCGCGTGCTCGATGCCCTCGAGTCCCGTGACCTCGGCGGGACCAGCGTGGGCTTCGCGAAGCTGCGCATGGAGAAGGTGGTGAGCGGGCTCGCCGACGTGACCAGCGCCGTGGCTGGGTTCGACGGCAATCAAGCGCTCTTCGCCTTTTACGCCATCAAGGACAAGCAGGTGCAGATCGTCGCTCGCTCGAGCTCGCCGGTGATCAACGTGGCGGAGCGCCTCGCCCCGTTCGGCGGTGGAGGGCATCCGAGTGCCGCCGCCGCGACGGTCAAAGGCGGAGACGTCGACGCGCTGTTCGCTCAGCTGCTAGATTCGTTCCGCGGGGAGCCACCGAATCCCAGGCGGGTGTCTGACGTCATGAGCCGGCTGGTGCGCAGCGTGACGCCGTCCACGTCTCTGGTCGAGCTCAAGCACAGCTTGCGCGTTTGGCACCACACCGGCGTCCCCGTGGTCGACAAGGGGAGCTTGGTCGGCCTCGTCTCGCGGCGCGACGTGGAGAAGGCCGAAGCCGCCGGCCGGTTGCATCTGCCGGTGTCTAGCTGCATGGCCCACCACCTGCGCACCACCACGCCGAACGCCTCCCTCGAGTCCGCATTTCGCGAAATGCAGACCCATGACATTGGCCGTCTGCCGGTGCTCGAGCACGGCAAGCTGGTGGGGATCCTCACG
>JAUILJ010000050.1 GCA_030433055.1 Polyangia bacterium | reverse complement strand
CACTGGGTTCGGCGGCTTTGCGTCCCCCATCGCTGATTTCCGCGGCCTTGGAGTAAGCTTCAGCAGTGGCAGTGATCATGTCCGGGTTCATGGGGTCAAGACGCAGCAGGTCGTCATAGGACTGCGCGGCTGCTTTCCAGTCGCCGTCTATGCCTTCGCGCTCGGCTTTGAATTTCGCGCTTTCGATGTACTCCATGTCGCCTTTGACGGCTTCCGTCATGGCTGTGAGGTCTTTCTTGGTGTTCTTCTTTTCAATGAACTCGGTCGCGGCGTAGGCGCGCTGAAATGCTTCGTCTCGGGAGTAGTCGGGCGGGCACTCGGTGAAGTGCGCGCCCTGGGGCGCCTCGATCACGCCATCGACGTGCATGCGGCTGATCTTCAGGGTGTGAACGCTGCCCTCGTTGAGCAGCTCCTGCGTCGGGACGATGCGCTCCACGCTCATGAAGCGGCGCTTGGCGGCCATGCAGAATAGGTCATCGAAGAACGGGTCAGGGCCAAGGAACTGACCGTTGCCCGCGGCATCGCCCCGGTTCATGTGGATCAGGGCAACGTCCAGGTGAAGCGCTGGCATGGCGACCAGCTGCTCCGCGTCGTCGTACGGCGACGTCACCAGCTTCAGGTCCGGGTTGTACTTCAGCACGTCCGAGCCGAGGCCGGCGCGGGTTGGCAAGAACGGCAGGCGCAGGGCAGCCGCATAGAGGCCCCACTGAAACATGCCCTCGTCGAGTTCCATCACCTCGATGCTCGCCTGTTGTCTCGCCGCGCGGAAATGTGGTTCGAGCGGAATCGAGTCGAGGGACACGAACCCGTAGATCGCCTTCCGCACCTTGCCCAGCCTGCAGAGCAGGCCGACGTCTGGGCCACCGTAGGATACGATGGTCAGGTCCTTCAGGGCTGAACGGGCGATCGCGCGCACGAGGCTCATGGGCTTGCGCCGCGAGCCCCAGCCTCCGATGCCGATCGTCATTCCGTCCTCGAGTTCGCTCAGGACTCGTTCCTCGGTCGTTCGCTTGTCCAGCATGCTGCTTCTGGGTCCTCCGCCGTCCTCGGCCCAGGATTGGGAGCGAGGTGTGAGCCGGTCAGTGCGCGCCGCGGGTCGGTACCCCGAGGCGGGGCAGGGCGAATCACGCGCTCACCGTTTGTCCGTTGTGATAGAACATGTTTCACTCGTCCAGCGCAAGCGCGTCGGAGGCGGCGAATTGCGCTTGTTCAGGCCTTCACGGGCTTGACGGTTTGCAGATCCCGAAGGGATCCGAAAGCGGGGCGCCCGGCGGCTCGACGGCCAGCGCCCCGACCTCGAGGAGTCAGCAATGAGCGAAACCAAAACTCGTGTACCTGCCGTGCCAGGCTTGTTCACGCTCGAGCCTCAAGTCGCGCTCGTGGGCAGTCGGTGCAGCGATTGCGGGAGCTACTTCTTCCCCCGTGAGCAGGTCGTGTGTCGCAACCCCCGCTGCCGCTCGAGCCACCTCGAAGCGTGCGAACTCAGCCGCGAAGGCAAGCTGTGGTCGTTCACGTCGAGCGCCTACAAGCCACCTCCACCGTTCGTGGCACCGGAGCCGTTCGAGCCGTTCGCCCTCGCAGCCGTGGAGCTCGACCGTGAAAAGCTGGTGGTGCTCGGCCAGGTGGTGCGGGGCGTGCTTCCGGAAGCGCTGAGGGTGGGCATGGCGATGCAGCTGACGACCGAAGTCCTCGACGAGGACGATTCGGAGCTGCGAATGGTCTGGAAGTGGGCTCCGGTCAGCGTGCAGCCGCAGTCGCTCGGAGGGGCGCAATGAGCCGCGTCGTGATTTTGGGTGCGGGAATGCATCCTTGGGGTAAATGGGGCAAGAGCTTCGTCGAGTACGGCGTCAAGGCCGCCGAGCTCGCCCTGAAGGACGCCGGCCTCGCGTGGACCGACATCCAGTTCGTGGCGGGTGGCGACACCATGCGCAACGGCTACCCGGGCTACGTGGCTGGTGCGACCTTCGCTCAGGCGCTGGGCTGGACTGGAGCTCAGGTCGCCAGCTGCTACGGCGCGTGCGCGACCGGAGCTCAAGCCATCGACACCGCTCGGGCCAGGATTCTCGCTGGGCTTTGCGACGTCGCCTTGGTCGTTGGTGCGGACGCTGCGCCCAAGGGCTTCTTCAAACCCAACGCGGGTGATCGCCCGGACGATCCGGATTGGCTGCGCTTCAAGTTGCTGGGCGCGACCAACCCGACCTACTTCGGGCTGTGGGCCCGGCGTCGCATGGAGCTGTACGGCGCCACGGCGCGAGACTTCGCTGCCGTCAAGGTGAAGAACGCACGGCACGGCCTCGAGAATCCCAACGCGCGTTACCGCAAGGAATGCAGCGTGGAGGACGTGCTCGCATCTCCCATCGTGAGCGACCCGCTGCACTTGCTGGAGATCTGCGCGACGAGCGATGGCGGCGCCGCGCTGGTGCTGTGCAGTGAAGCCTTCGCGCGCAAGCACACCACTGCGCCTGTCACTATCGCGGGAGTCTCGACCGTCACTCCGAACTATCCCAGCGCGGTGATCGAAATGCCCAACCTGGCGACGGACTCCTGGGCAGGCGCCGCGCTTCCCGAGCGGAGCTTTCGGGACAGCATTGCGTTCACGGCATACGAACAAGCGGGGGTCGATCCGAAGGATCTCGATCTCGCCGAAGTCTACGATCTCTCCACGGCTCTCGAATTGGACTGGTACGAGAACATCGGCCTGTGCGGAGTGGGTGAGGCAGAGCGCCTGATTCGGGACGGTGATACGACGCTTGGCGGGAGGATCCCCGTGAACGTGAGCGGGGGCTTGGCATGCTTCGGGGAAGCCGTCCCAGCGCAAGCAATTGCTCAGGTTTGTGAACTCACCTGGCAGGTGCGCGGCCAGGCCGGCCCACGGCAAGTCGCGGGAGCGAAGCTCGGCGTCAGCGCGAACCAAGGGCTGTTTGGCCACGGCTCGAGCGTGGTCGTGGCTCGCTAAGCGCAAGTGTGAGTTGACGAAGCGGTCCTGGCGCTGTTTGCTTGCGCCATGCGTAGCTGCGTCTGGCTAGGTGCCTTTGCGATCGTTCTTGCTTCCTCGGGGTTTGCCCTCGCCCAGGGGGCGCCCCCGCCGCCGCCACCTGGCGAGAACGGCGGGGCTCCGCCACCACCTCCTCCCGGCGGTGAGGTCGCGCCCCCGCCTCCGCCCCCCTCGACAGACGGTCCGGCATATCCCGCGTACGGCGACCCGCCGCCTCCGCCTCCTGCACCGCCCCCCCCGCAGGGCGGCGCGTATGAGCCAGCCCCTCCACCGCCTCCTCCTGGGGACGGCGACTCTGGAGAGCACATCCACAATCACGACGGCTTCTATCTCCGCTTCGGGATTGGTGGCGGCTACATGTCAACGGATGTCGACTCGGTGATCGACTTCAAACTCAAGGGCGGCGCTGCGGCGTCGCACTTGCTCTTCGGAGGCACTCCCGCAGACGGGCTGGTGTTCGGCGCTGGGTTCTTCACCCTCAGCGCCACCGACCCCGAGGTGGAGTTCGATGGCGGCAGCTACGACACCAAGGATGTGACCCTGACGCTGGGCCAGCTCGCGCTCTTTGGCGACTGGTTCCCCGATCCCAACGGAGGATTCCACTTGGGCTTGGGTGTTGGCCCAGCGGTGGTGACCGCCGAGGTGGATGGCAACACATCATCCAGCGACGACGCCAGTTCTTCGGGTCTCGCGGGTACGTTGTTCCTGGGCTACGACTTCTGGGTGGGTGAGGAGTGGAGCATCGGTGGGATGGCGACCTTCACCGGAGCATCCACCAAGAACACAGACAACGGCGCCGACGAGCAGCTCGACACTCGAGCGTTCAGCATCCAGTTCACCGCGCTCTATCACTGAGCGAGGCGAATTGGGTCGAGCGGCCGGATTCGCGGGGTGTCCACTGGGCAGACCGGCTTCGGCGTGTCAGAGTGGCCCCCCATGCGCGCGGGATTGTGGACGCTCGGCCTCGCCTCCTGGCTGGTGCTGGGCTGCGGTGCAACTCAGCGCCCGCTGACGACGGGCGCCGCGCTCCATCCGGAGCCGCCGCCCCCGAGCGCTCAGCCGGTCAACGCTTCGCTCGCCGCGCCCGCCCCCGATGCCTTGAGCACCGTCCCGGTGGAGCCCGAGGCGGTGCCCACCGCGAGCTACCCTGAAGGCGTCGTGGACGATCAGCCGGAGGCGGACGCCGATCCGGGCTTCAGCCTCGCGCTGGGTGAACTCAGCGACGCCGAGCTGGAGCACCTGCTCGCCGACAGCCCCGAGGCACTCGGTGGACTGTCCATCGGTGGACCGAGCTCTGGAGTCCTGGTTGGGGGTGAGCGCATGCCCGACGGCGATGAGTGGAAGCTCGTCGACCCTGGGCGCGCGTACGGCACTCGAGAGACCTGCGAGTTCTTGGCTCACGCAATCCACCAGGTGAATCAGCAGCTGCCCGGGGCACACCCGCTCTACATTGGGCACATCAGCGCGAAAAACGGCGGGCACCTGAACCCCCACAAGAGCCACCAGGCGGGGCGCGACGTGGACATCAGCTTCTACTACCAGGGCGAGGACAACGCCCGCTGGTACAAGCGTGGCACGAAGGACAACCTCGATCTGCCGCGCACCTGGGCCTTCGTGCGTGACCGACGTGGAGATGATCCTCATCGACCACTCCATCCAGCGTCTGCTCTACGACTACGCTCAGAGCATCGGTGAAGACCAGGCGTGGCTAGACGACGTATTCCACGGCAAGCCCGGCCAGCACCGCGCGCTCATCCTGCACGCGCCGGGCCACGCGACGCACATCCACATCCGCTTCTACAACCCCATCGCGCAAGAGGCCGCTCGCCGCCTCTACCCCAAACTAATTGCCAGCGGGAAAATCCACCCACCGGCTCAGTACGTGAGCTACGTGGCGAAGAAGGGCGACACGCTGATCAAGCTCGCCAAGCGCTTCAACACCACCGTCAAGGCCATCAAGCAGGCGAACGGACTACGCGGCACGTTGATCCGCGCAAAGGTCGCCTACAAGATCCCCAAGCCGAGCGGAGTGAGCTTGCCGCCCCGTCCCCGCATCCCCGCGCGCAGAGTGCCGCCGCCCGTCGACCGCCGAGATGCCTCGGGAGCCGAGGCGAAGCGCCGCGGCGATCGCGCAGCCCAGGAGCCGGTCGAGCGCAGCCTCTAGTAGTTCCTCGCCCGGCCCCTCAGGCCGCCGTGCCTACTTCGAGAATTTCGCGTCACGCTTCTCCACGAAGGCGTCCCGCGCTTCGTCGCTCACCCCCGAGAGGTTCAGCTCGAAGGTGAAGCCCTGCTCGAAGCGGTAGCTCTTGTTCACGTCGACTGGATCGATCCCGTTCAGGCATTTTTTTGCCGCGCGGATCACGGTGTTCGAGTGCTGAGCGATCTTGCCCGCGACCTCCAGCGCGCAACCAACGAGCTCTGCCTTGGGCACCACCTTGAGCACCGAGCCGAACGCGTGCAGCTCGCCCGCTGTGGCCGGCTCCGCCGTGTAGACCATCGCTCGCATACGATGCTGAGGGACCAGGCGGGCGAGGTGAGTCGCCGCCCCAAGGGCACCCTGCTTGACTTCTGGCAGACCAAACGTCGCGTCGTCTGAGGCGACGATCAGGTCCGCGTTACCCACCAGGCCGATGCCGCCGCCAAGGCAGTAGCCATGTACCGCGGCGATGACTGGGACGTCACACTCGTACACGGCCTTGAACGCCGCGTAGCAGCCGCGGTTGGCGCCGAGCAGCGCCTCGAAGCCCTCGGTCGCCTGCATCTCCTTGATGTCCACGCCCGCGTTGAAGCCACGCCCCTCGGCGCGCAGCACCACGACCCGCACCGCGGGGTTCTGCCCCGCTTCCGTCAGCTGCTGGGCGAGCTCGAACCAACCGCGTACCGGTAGCGCGTTCACGGGTGGGTTGCTCATGACCACGGACGCGATGCCGTTTTCGATTTGAGTGCTGATCATCGGGGCTCCAGGCTGCGACTGGTGGTGAACAAGCGGTTCCCTTCAGTCGCTAGAACGTGTTCTACTCGACGCTATTCCAAGGCTTGAGACCATGCAAGACACACTCGACTTAACGGGCCAGGCGGTGATCGTGACCGGCGGTAGCAAAGGCGTCGGTCGCGGCATCGCGACGCGTTTCCTCGAGGCGGGAGCGGACGTCGTGATCTGCGCCCGCAAGGCCCCAGAGTCCCTGCCGGAAGCCCGCGGGCGCCAGGCGAGCTTCGTCGAGGCTGACGTGCGCGACATCGAGCACATCGAGCGCGTCGTGGCGGCGTGCGTCGAGCGCCACGGCAAGCTCTCGGTGCTGGTGAACAACGCCGGGGGCTCGCCGTTCGCCCACGCCGACCAAGCCTCGCCGCGCTTCAGCGAGGCCATCATCCGACTGAACCTGCTGGCGCCGCTCAACTTCTGCCAGCTCGCGAACCGGCAGATGCAAGCTCAGGCCGAGGGCGGCAGCATCATCAACATCGCCAGCGTGAGCGGTGTGCGGCCTTCCCCTGGAACGGCGGCGTACGGCGCCGCCAAGGCCGGGCTACTGAACCTCACCCAATCCCTGGCCGTCGAGTGGGCCCCCAAGGTTCGCGTCAACGCGATCACGGCGGGCCTGATCGAGACGGAGCAAACCGAGCTCCACTACGGGGACGCCGAGGGCGTTGCGCGCGTAGCCAGGACGGTGCCTCTCGGACGCATGGCCACCCCGAAGGACGTCGGCGATACCTGCGTGTTCCTGGCGTCGCCTCTGGCGAGCTACCTATCAGGCGCCAGCATCTTGCTCCACGGCGGCGGCGAGCGCCCGGCCTTCCTGGATGCTGCCGCGGGGAAATGATTCTGGCTATGGGTGCTGGCTGGACACGCTGAGCACTTCGCCGGTCATGTAGGAGGCGAGGTCACTCGCCAGGAAGATCATCACGTTGGCGACCTCGAAGGGCTCCGCTGCGCGGCCGAAGGCTTCCCTCTGAGTCAGCTCGTTGAGCAGCTCTTCCGTGGTGACCTTGGCGAGGAACTTGTGCATCGCCAGGCTCGGGCTCACGGCGTTGATGCGCACTCCGGCCTCTGCGGCCTCGATGGCCGAGCAACGCGTGAGCGCCATCACGCCAGCCTTGGCGGCTGCGTAGTGGCACTGGCCGGCCTGGGCGCGCCAACCTACCACCGAGGCGTTGTTCACGATCGAGCCTTTTCCGCGAGGCATCATGTGGCGCAGCGCAGCGCGGGTCATGCGCATGGTGCCGGTGAGGGTGATGTCGATCACCCTGTCCCACTGTTCGTCGGTCATGTCGACCAGGTTCGCGGTGCCGCCGAGGCCAGCGTTGTTCATCAGCACGTCGACGTGCCCGAGCTCGTTCTCAGCGGCTTGCCACAAGCCCTGGACGTCGCCTTCAGCGGCCACGTTGCACAGCTGGCTCGGTGGACGCACGCCTGTGACCCGCGTCAGCTCTTCGACGGCTTCGCCGAGGCGCCGCTCGTGGATGTCGCTGATCATCACCTTTGCGCCCTCTTCGGCGGCGCGCCGCGCCACGGAGAAGCCGATGCCGGTGCCGGCGGCCGCGGTGACCAGCACCGTCTTGTCCTGGAGGAGCGCCTTGGGTGTGGGGTAGGGGGGCGTCAGCTTGCTCATGTTGATCGTCTCAGGCCGGCCGCGGTTCCTTGGGGAGACCCAAGCCGCGTTCGCCGATGATGTTCTTCTGGATCTGGTTGGATCCGGCGTAGATGGTGTCGGATCGAGAGAATAGGAACAGCCGCTGGAGCGCCGTGAGACTGAAGCCCTCTCCGTCCTCCGTGGTGTCCAGGCTCTGGGCAAGCTCGGCGTCGGGGCCGAGCACGTCCATGGCTAGCTTGCCCAGTTCGCGGTGCCAGGTGGCCCAGTAGAGCTTCGTGACCAGCGCCGCCCTCGACAGCTCAGCGCCTTCCGACTGGCTCAAGGTGCGCAGCGCGTTGAAGCGCATGATGCGCAAGCCGATGTGGGCCTGGGCCAGGCGCTGACGCATCACGGGGTCGTTCGCCTGGCCATTGCCCTTGGCGATGCGCACGATCTCATCCAGCTCGTTCTGGAACAGCAGTTGCTGCCCGAGCGTCGACGCGCCGCGCTCGAAGGCGAGAGTACCCATCGCGACCTTCCAGCCGTCTCCGGCCTTGCCGACGATGTTCTCCTCGGCGCTGCGCGCGCCCTCGAAGAACACCTCGTTGAACTCACTGGAGCCAGTGATCTGCACGATGGGCTGGATCTGGATCCCGGGCTGGCTCATGGGGACCAGGATGTAGCTGAGGCCTTTGTGCTTGGCCGCGGTCGGATCCGTGCGGCAAAGCACGAAGCACCAGTGTGACCAGTGGGCGCCGCTGGTCCAGACCTTCTGCCCGTTGATCACCCACTCGCCTTCCACCAGCTCAGCGCGGGTCTGCACGTTCGCCAGGTCGCTCCCGGCGTTGGGCTCCGAGTAGCCCTGACACCACAGCTCACGGCCGTCGCGGATCCCCGGCAGGAAGCGCGCGCGCTGGGCGTCGCTGCCGAACGCGATCAACGTCGGACCGAGCAGGTTCTCACCGATGTGACCGAGCCGGCCGGGACCGCCAGCGCGGGCGTACTCCTCGTTGAAGATCACCTGCTGCATCAAGGGTAGGTCGCGACCGCCGTATGCCTTGGGCCAGCCGACGCAGGTCCAGTTCCCCGCGGCCAGGCGCTGCTCCCAGGCCAGCCGTTCGTCGAACAGCGCGTGTTCGTCGCCGGGACCACCACGCCCACGCACTTGTCTGAACTCCCCCGATAGCTCGGCTTCGAGCCACGTGCGTATTTCCTCGCGGAACGCTTCGTCCTCAGCGTCGATTCGCAGATCCATCGGCTCCTGCCTCGGGGTTGGGAACAGCGCTCAGGCGCGCTTCTTCTCCAGCTTGTCGCTTGCCTTCTCGAGCTTGTCGCAGGTCAGCGCGTGGGTCAGTAGGTTGGCAGCGGTCAGCGTCTGCTCCACGACCTCTTGCTGGCCATGCAGCCCCGCGGACCAGCCGACCAGGGACGCGAACCAGATCTGCTGAAGCAGCGCCGCGACCGTCTGCTCCGCGTCGGTCGGCGGGGACGAGGTGGCGTCGGTGTAGCTCAGGCGGCCGACTCCGCGCATCGCCGCGATGATCAGGCCCGTCATGCGGCCGTGATAGGCCGCCACGTGGCTCGCCACTTCCGGCTCCCCAGAGGCCATCGCGCGCAGCACTGCTCGCGCGTACTTGGGTTTCCGCACGAGACCACGGGTGACGATGTTGAAGAAGGAATCGAGGCGCTCGATGGCGTTCTCGCCCCGCGCGGGCCGGCTCTCCATGCGGCGCTCGAGGTTCTCCGTCTCGCGATCCAGGGCCGCGCTGAGGATGTCCTCCTTGGAGCGAAAGCTCTTGTAGAGCGTGCCAAGCGCCACCCCGGCGTGAGCCGCCACGTCCCGCTGGCGCACGTTCTCGAACCCACCTTCTTCGGCCAGGCTGATGGCGACGTCCAGAATGCGGTCCCGGCGATCTCGTGATGGCACGTGGAAAATGAAACACGTTTCACTCCCCTGCGTCAAGCGCACGCAGCGCACCACGATGGCCGAGATCGACTCGTGGTCGGCCGTGGGTCACTCAGGTTTCACGTTCGGGTTTCGGCTCCAAGTCAGCGGAGGCATCTGCGACATCTTGCAGCAGGTACTTCACGATCTTTCCGCTGGCGTTGCGCGGCAGCGGCTCGTCTCGCAGCTCCCACGCTTCGGGTACCTTGTAGTAGGCGAGGGCCTCCGCAACCCACGCTCCCAGCGCGTCGATACTGGGCCTTTTTCCGGGTTTTGGCACGATCACGGCCTTCACCGCCTGGCCTAGCTCGGGGTGATCCACGCCAAACACCGCGCTCTCGGAGACCTCTGGATGGGCGTCGAGGCGCCGCTCTATCTCCGCGGGGTATACGTTCTCCGCCGCCCGTAGGATCAGATCTCTTTTCCGCGTGTGGATGTACAACCGGCCGCCCTCCAGGCGCCCGAAGTCACCGGTCTGCAGCCAGCGCCCCGGGTGAATCGCCGCCGCCGTGGCCTCCGTGTCGCGCCAGTAGCCGAGCATGACCAGGGGAGCGCGGATGAAGATGTCGCCTTCTTCGCCCTCCGGGAGCGGATTGCCCTGGGGATCTCGAATTTGGATCTCGATGGTGGGGAGCGGCTGGCCCACCGACTCGGGAAATGCCTGCAGCTCCCCGCCGTAGTTCAGGGTGGCGAGCGCGGTGCACTCGGTTTGCCCATAGCCAACGGCCAGTCCTTGCAAAGCGTTGGGGAACGCCTCCCGGAGCGCCGCTTGGATCTCCGGGGTCACCGGAGCGCCACCGCAGCCGATGCTGGTCACGCTGGAGACGTCGTAGTCGGAGCGATTCGGGCACTGGAGCACGCGGTAGGCCATGCTGCCCTGAGGGCCCCAGCCGTTGACGCCCTCGGCCTGCATCGCGCTCAGCACTTTTTCCGCTGAGAAACGCCCGGTGGTCCAGACGCTCTTCACGCCTCCCGCGAGGTGCGCGATCAGCGACGCGTGGAGCCCCGAGACGTGGAACAGCGGGTTCGACACCAGCCGGCAGTGCTGGGGCGCAGGCTGTGCATGCTGATGGGCTTGGGGGGGAGGAGCGCTGTCGACGGCTCCGTTGGCCGCTTCAAGGCGCTCGCGCAGCTTGATCAAGCGTGCGCCATGGAAGAACTGGACCCCAAGCAGCGCCACCACGTTGCGATGGCTGTGCAAGGCACCTTTCGGCCGACCGGTGGTGCCACTGGTAAAGAGCAGGATGGCTGGGTCGTCTTCGGCGATAGGTGCCTCAGAGAGCGCTGCGCCCCGTCCCGCCTCCAGCGCTGACCAGAACTCGTCCTGAGGTCGATGGGCTACACTGTCGAATCGCAGCACCGCGATCCCTCGAGCAACTGGTCCCCCCATGCGCTCGGCGCGCTTCTGATCAACGATCAATAGCTTTGGTTCCGCGTGGTTGAGCGCGTAGTCGATCTCATCGCCAGCCCACCAGCCGTTCATCGCTACGGCGATGGCGCCCAGGCTGATCGTCGCCCAGAACGCCAGGCACCACTCTGGCGAGTTGGCGCCCAGGATCGCCACGCGATCGCCCTTGCCGATCCCGTACTCGCGCTCGAGGGTGCTCGCCAGCGCGGCCACGGCTGCGAGGTGTTCACGAAAGCTCAAGCGCAGGTCAGGAAACACCAGGTACGGCAGGTCCCCGAAGCGCTCCGAGGCGCTCAGCAGCGCGCGAAGATGAGGAGCCCGGTGCTTGAACACCTGGAGCTGGGCGCCGAGCACTTGCTCTTCCGTGAGCTCGAATGGGCTGCCAGGCGCCAGCAGCTCGCGCTCGACCGCTGCGCGCGCCTCGAGTTCTTCTTCGAGGGTCCACGTCGCCACGGCTCAGCTGCCTCTCAGGAGCTCCGCGGCGCGCTCCCGCAGCACGAACTTCGTCACCTTACCGGTGGCGTTCATCGGCAGCGCGTCGACCAGCTGGAAGTAGCGCGGGACCTTGTAGTTGGCGAGGTTCTCACGGCACCACGCGCGCAGCGCGTCGCTGTCCAGTGAGCTGTCCTTGCGGCGCACGACGAACGCCATGCCCACCTCGCCCATGCGCTCGTCGGGGACGCCGACCACGGCGACGCTGACTAGCTCGGGGTGGCTGAGCATCAAGTTCTCGATCTCTGCAGGGTAGCAATTGAAGCCACCCATGATGAACATGTCCTTCTTGCGGTCGGTGATGCGGACGTAGCCTCGCTCGTCGATGATGCCGATGTCGCCCGTGTGGAGCCAGCCGGCTGCGTCCACTGCATCCTGGGTGGCTCGTTCATCGTCGAAGTAGCCGCGCATCACGTTGTAGCCGCGCACCAGGATTTCTCCGGGGTCCCCCGAGGGCACGGGCTGCCCTGAGTCATCCACCGCGATCATCTCGACACCCTCGATCGCGCGCCCGCTCGTCTTGGCGATGGTCTCCGGGTCGTCGTCGTAGCGGCACATCGCCACGATGCCGCAGCACTCGGTCAGCCCGTAGCCGGTGATGATCGTCTCCAGGCCGAGCACATCGCGCATGCGGTGGATTAGATCCACGGGGATACTCGCGGCGCCGGTCACCGCCAGGCGCAGGCTCGTGACGTCGTAGCTCGTCAGCTCCGGGTGCGCGAGGATGGCCTGATACAGGGCGGGCGGGCCGGGCAGCATCGAGACTTGGTCTTTCGCGATGCGCTTCAGGACCTGGCCTGCGTCGAACACCAGGTGGGGCAAGATCGTTGCGCCTCGCAGCAGGCAGGCAAGCCAGCCCGCCTTGTAGCCAAACGCGTGGAAGAAGGGATTGACGATCAGGTAGCGATCGCCCGCCCGAAGGCCGACCACCTCCGTCCAGCTGGTGAAAGCGCGGACGTTCTGACCGTGGGTCGTCACCACGCCCTTCGGGTGCCCCGTGGTTCCGCTGGTGAACAAGATGTCCGAGGCGTCGTCCGGCGACACTCGCTCGGCGTGCGCCGCCGCGACGCTCCGGGAGACGCTCGCCCCGGAAGCGACGAACTGGGCGAACGGCGTCCGCCAGCTCGACCCCGAGCTGGCGGGACCCAGCTCCACCACTCGCTCGAGGCCTGGCAGGGCGGGCCACAGCGCGTCGCTCCCCGGCGCCCCGAGCTCGGTCTCGAGGCTTCCGAGGTAATCGGTGCCCAGGAAGTCGCCGATGCTGACCAGGGCTCGTGCGCCGCTCTTCTGCAGCACATAGGCTGCTTCCTTGGCCTTGAAGCGCGTATTGATTGGCACCAGAGCCGCCCCAGCACACTGCGCGCCCACTGCCGCGAGGATCCACTCATGACAGTTTGGTGCCCAGACGGCGACGCGGTCGCCGGGCGCGATGCCGGCTGCGATGAAGGCTCGCGCGGCATCCAGGCAGCGTTCCCAGAGCTGGCTGAAGGACAGCCGCACGGCTGAGCCATCGACGATGGACGCCTCTTCCAGAGCGAGCGCTTCGCTCCAGCGCTCAGCCGCTTCGGCGGCGACGCTAGGAATGGTGTTCTTCGTCACTCCTCACCCCCAAACCCGACATGGGCCTGTCGAACCATGTCAGGGCTTCTGGCTGCCCACCAGCCACATGCTGAAGAACTGGGAGCCACCGCCGTAGGCATGGCCCATGGCGATCTTGGCGCCGTCGACCTGGTGCTCTCCGGCCTGTCCTCGGACCTGCATCGCGGCTTCAGCGAAGCGGATCATGCCGCTCGCTCCGATCGGGTTGCTCGAGAGCACGCCGCCGCTCATGTTGATCGGCAGGTCGCCGTCGAGCGCGGTGACGCCTTGCTCGGTCAGCTTCCAGCCTTCCCCCTCTTCGCAGAAGCCGAGGTTCTCGAGCCACATGGGCTCGAACCACGAGAATGGGACGTAGAGTTCGGCGCAGTCGATCTCCTTGCGGGGATTCGTGATCCCTGCCTGGGCGTAGAGATCTTTCGCCGCGTCGCGCCCGGCCTTGGGGCTCACTTGGTCACGGCCGCTGAACAGCACCGCTTCGCTGCGCATGGCGCCGCCGAGCACCCACGCCGGTGGGGTGGGTGACTTGGCGTGAGACTCGCTTGCCAGGACCAGCGCCGCGGCCCCATCCGAAGACGGGCAGGTGTCGAGGTAGCGGATCGGATCCCAGAGCATGGGAGATTGCTCCACCATCTCGCGGCTGATCTCCGGCAGATGCAGATGCGCCAGCGGATTCTTCAGGGCGTTCAGGCGATCCTTGACGCTGACCAGGGTGCCTACGTGACTCGGCGCGTTCGAGCGCCGCATGTAAGCGCGGATCAGCGGGGCGAAGTAGCCTCCAGCCCCCGCGGTGAGCTGAGGCTGGAAGGGGATGGCCGGAGAGAGCGCCCACATCGCGTTGCTCTCCGACTGCTTCTCGAAGGCGACCGTGAGCACCCGCTGGTGTACGCCGCTCGAGATCAGGTGACTCGCCACCAGCGCCGTAGAGCCGCCCACGCTGCCTGCCGTGTGCACGCGCATGATGGGCTTACCCACTGCCCCGAGCGCATCCGCGAGGAAAAGCTCGGGCATCATGATGCCCTCGAACATGTCAGGCGCGGTGCCGATCACGACGGCGTCGATGTCTTTGAACGTCAGATCCGCGTCTTCCAGCGCGCGGAGCGCTGCTTCGCGCAGGAGGCCCGGGATGGACAGCTCCTTGCGCTTGGCTGCGTACTTGGTCTGTCCGATGCCGATGACTGCACAGCGTTCCATCACTCGGCCTCCATGACCGCGACTAGGTTCTGTTGTAGGCAGGGACCGCTGGTGGCGTGGGCAAGCACGCGACCAGCGTCTCCGTTCAGGATGTGTGACGCCGCCTCGCCAAGGCGAGTGAGGCCCGCGACCATCATGGGGTTCGCGCACAGGGCGCCCCCGGATGGGTTTATCCGCACGTCGTCGTTCAGCTCCAGCGCACGCTTCAAGATCAGCTCCTGGTGGGCAAATGGCGCGTGCAGTTCCGCGATGTCGAGCTTGCCTTTTCCTGCGCCCGCGCGCTCGGCAGCAATCCGCGCGGAACTTGATTGGGTGAGGTCACGCATGCCCAAGGCGTGGGCCTCCACTCGGTGGTCGATGCCTCGGATCACGGCGGGCCGCTTGACCAGCTGCCGCGCTCGGTCGCGGGTCGCCAGGATCACGCAGGCGGCGCCGTCGCTGATCGGCGGGCAGTCGTGCTTGCGCAGCGGCTCGACCAGGTAGGGTTCGCCCATCAGCGCGTCGACGGCGTAGTCTCCGACCTGGTGGGCGTTGGGGTTCTCCTTGCCTCGAGCGCGGTTCTGCTGCGCCACCTCGGCGAAGTCTCGCTCGCTGGCCCAACCGGCGTCGAGCACCGCGCGGGCTTGGAGCGCCGCGAGGCTGATGGCGTCGGGCCAGAGCGGAGCGGTGTAGTAGGGATCCAGCTGCTGGGAGAGCACGTCTCTCAGGGAGCCGAGGCTCGACTTGCCGTAGGCGTAGACCAGCGCGGTGTCGATGTCGCCGTGTTGCAGGCGCACCCACGCCTCGTAGAGTGCCCAGGCACCATCCATTTCCACATGGGATTCATTGATTGGTGGCCACGGGGCGACCGCGTCCAGCGCCGAGACGAAGCTAAAAGGACGACCCAGTAGGTAGTCGCTGCTGCCCGAGCAGGTGAATCCGATTTGCGACTTGTCCAGCCCGACTTGCTCGAGGGCTTCCGCGACGACGGGCTGAACCAGCTCCACTTCTTCACGGTCGGTGTAGCGGCGCTGGTTCGGTAGCTGAGCGAAGGCGACGATGGCGATGTCTCGCATCACAGGTGCTCCTTGAAGGTCTCGTAGTCCGCATCGGGCTCGCCGCTCGGCTCGAACCAGCGGATGCTCTCCAGGGTGGGGCCGAGCTCCGCCTCGTCTTTCCAGATCGCCTTGAGGCGCATGCCCATCCGCACTTCGCTGGGCTCGATGCCACGGATCAGGTGGAAGATGGGGATGTCCGCGCCGTCCAGCAACACCGCTCCTGCGATGTAGGGAGGCTTGAACGGCATGTTTCCGAACGGAATGCTGATGACGCAGTAGGTGGTGAGCGTGCCTTGGTCCTGCACCTCGACGATGCCCGCCGTCGGGATCCCGCAGGTGGGGCAGGCGCCCCGTGGGGGCAGGAGCACCTTGTTACAGCCTTCGCAACGCGCGCCCAAGATGCGCTTCTGGGCGAACCCTTGAAGGTACTGCGAGAGGTGATGCCCCGCGACGACGGTGTAATCGAGGCGAACGGGGGTGAGTAGCATCGTCACGGGCGCGTTGGGGTCTTGCGCCCCCTCGCCGGGTTTCTCACTCATTTGTTCGTCTCCTGTTCCGGGAGGAAGCAAGCGATGTCCTGGATCCTGCCCGTCTTTTCTTCAGCCCAGCGCACCTTGACTCGCATGCCCGTCTTCATGTGCTCTGGGCTCCCGGCGTCGACGGCGTGGAGCAGCGCCGTATCGGCGCCGTCGAGCTGGATCAGGGCCCAAGCGAAAGGGCGGTCCAGCGGCTGACCTCTCCGCGGCGTGGCCATCCACGACCAGGTCTTCACGGTGCCGCTTTGACCGACCTCGACGAAATCGCAGGTGGCCTCTCCGGTGTCGGGGTCGTACTCGAGCGGAGGCACCAGCACGCGGCCGTTGCTGGTCTTGACGCCTTCAATCTTCCCGGCCCGCAGGCTAGTCAAGAAGCGCCCGATCACGGGCCCCGTCGTGCGGGTGTACGTGTACTCGAGCGTGTAGGGCGCGCTGAGTAGGTTCGTGTCGACTTCACTCATGAGGCCTCCAGGCCGCGGGGTCTTGTGGTCGAGGTCCGGGGCAACGCCAGCGTGCGGACGCAGCGGCGGCGCCTGTGACAGCGAATAGAACATGTTTCACTCGGCGGGTAAAGCCATCCCCGCGGTATCGATGTGTCACTCTGGACATACAGAAACGGGCCACCGAGCTGCTGCTCGGTGGCCCGTGGCCCAGGTGTTGGGAGCGCTCAGTCTTCGACGCGGATCGCCGCCTTGGGGCAGCGCTGTTCTGCCTTCTTCACCTTGTCACGAAGCTCGTCTCCGGGCTCCGCGATCAGCAGGTGCAGGTTGTCATCGTCGTCGAGCTTGAATACCTCTGGGGCGAACTTGACACACACGCCGTTCGCCTCGCACAGGTCGTAGTCGATGAGGATCTTCACGCTTCAGCCTCCGGTCAGCAGGTAGCTGTAGTCCTTGTCCACCACGCAGTAGGTCTTGGTCTCGCCCAGTGTGTCCAGCAGGCCCCTCAGCGGAACCTCACACTTGTACCCTTCATCCGTGCGGCAATCCGCATCGCTGCTGCAGGGCTTGAAACAGAGCGCCAGGTCACCGAACGCCTCGATGTCGACGTAGGGCAGGGTGGCCTGAAGGCCGCTCAAGTCCTCGCCTACTACCGCGAGCGGCACGAAGCACTCTCCGTCCTCGCCACAGCTGCCTGCGGTGCATGACTTGTTCTTGATGTCGTCCGCCGTCAGCTCACCCAGGTCGTTGGTGCAGTAGCCCCCGTTGAACG